>JAJFFE010000164.1 GCA_021776775.1 Planctomycetota bacterium
GATGATGAAGAAGATGGGCGGCTCGATGACGATGACCGTCGAGACGTCTGGCGGACCTATCCCGGCCGGCGCGCAACCGGTGATCACAAAGAGCGTGTCGTCGAAGAGTGGGCCCGCCGCGGCCGACGCCTCGCTAGAGAAGCTGCTGGCGGATCTCGCCCCCAAACGCATCGCGACGAACACGGCAGTGGCGCCGGCCGTCAAGGCGCTGGTCGACGTTCAAGATGAGTCCGGCCATTGGGGCGGGGCCGAAGCGGACCCGTTCGATCGCTACCTACTGACGTGCCATGCGTTGGTTGCGTTGGGCATGGCGCAACGCATCGGGCTCGACGTCCCAGCCGACGCCGTTCAGCGTGGCGTCGAAGCGATGCGTTCTATGGTCGACGACGGAAAGCTCGCCGCCTTGGTCGCGCGTGGCGCCGACCGTCGCGAAGAGGCCGGCAGAGCGGCGCACGGCGCGTGGGCGTTACTGGCGCTCGGTGTCACCGACCGTGACGAGTTCCGCGAGCTGCTGCTCGACTTCAGCGATAGCGGCGGGAAGGACGTGCTTCGTGCCCCGCGCGCGGTGGCACTCCACGTGTGGGCGGTGGCTGCGACGCGCCGCGCCCGCGGCCTCGCCGAGTGGCAGTCGTTCTACGATGACTTCCGGGTGTGGCTGGTCGCGCAGCAGAGCCCCGAAGGCGGCTTCCGACCGAGCGGGACCGACGCGAACTCGTTCGAAGTGTTGGGCGGGGAAGCGTTGGCCACTGCGATCGGCGTTCAGCTCTTGTCGTTTCAGTCCGTGCTTACTCCGGTGTTGCTCGCCCGGGCGGAGAATCCACTAGCACCGAAGACCGACGGCCACGGCAAGCGGGAGGGTGGTGAGGCGGAGCCGCCGGAAGCGCCGGAACTCGGTGACGGCGAAACGATGATCATCACGGACCCCGCTGAAGCGGCAAAGTTGTTAAAGTCCCTCGGAATCGATCCACCGTCCGCTGACGGCGCGACCCCACCGGATGGCGGTTAGCCGCTGCTTTTCAGCTACACCGTCCTGAGAGAAGCCCATGTTCGACGCCAGTTCTTCCACGACACTGATTGCGCGTGCGCAAGCGTACATCCAGTCAGGTGACACCGACGCGTTGACCGCTCTTCTCGACGATCGATCGAAGCTGACGCCCGACGAACTTTCGAGATTGCTCTACGACATCGGTGTGAACAGTGTTGTGCGTTCTTATCCCAATGCTGTGCAAACCGCGTCGGCTTTGATCGACGCCGGTGCGGATCCGCTCGACACCACCTGGTCAGCCGCGTGTGTCGGTTCCATTCCGATTCTCGAGTTGTTGGTTTCGCGTGGGGTTCCGGTCGACGGTGGCGGTCGCTCATGGACGCCGCTCGATGAGTCGCTCTATTGGGGATTCACCGACGCCGCGAAGTTCTTGGTGGCAAGCGGCGCGCCTATCGTTTCGTTGCGCGCCGCCGCGGGGATTGGAGATGTCGCTGCGCTCGACCGCTTCTTTGTAGACGGCGCCCTTCGTCCGACGGCCGGAGCGCTCGACTCGCCGTTCGGGTCGAGCATTCCCGATCACATGTCGGTCAAACCGCAGTACCTCATCGACAACGCGTTGATGTTCGCCGCCATGAATGGGCAGCTCGAAACCGCTCGTCGTCTGCTCGAGCACGGTGCCGAGATCAACTCCATTACCCCCGGTGCGCACCACGGCGCGACGGCGCTGCACTGCGCAGCGTGGAAGGCGCCGGTCGCCATGGTGCAGTTCTTGGTCGAACGCGGCGGCGATCCGAAGACCCCCGACTCGGGCGACGGCGGCCAGAGCGCGCTCGACTGGGCGACGTTCTACAAGCGGGACGACGTCGTCGAGTACTTGGCGACGGTGATGCCCGCCGACTGATGCGCGCTGAGGCTTCGCGTCGTCGGCTCGGCCAACAAACCAGCTCACCAATTCTCAGGATGCGTCTCATTCGAAGTTCGCTTCGGGCAGAATCACGCCCGGGCCTCCAGGGAAAGGTGGTGAAGCATGGAACGTCGTAAATTCATCGGTAAGGCTGCGCTTGCGGTCGGGGCCGCGGGTCTCGCGGTGGGGTGCACCTCGCCTGCCGGCAAAGCACCCGGCGCGGTCACGTCGCCCCGAGTGAAGTGGCGACTGGCGTCGAGCTTTCCTCGTTCGCTCGACACGATCTACGGCGCAGCGGAGATCTTTGCGAATCGCGTGAAGGCGATGACCGACGGCCGTTTCGACATTCGCGTGTTCCCGGCGGGTGAGCTGTTCGGCGGCCTCGAAGTGATGGACGAGATCGAAAGCGGCGCGGTCGAAGTGGGGCACAGCGCGAGCTACTACTTCAAAGGCAAGAACCCGGCGTTCGTGTTTAATTGCGCGGTCCCGTTCGGGCTCGACGCGCGACAGCAGATGGCGTGGGTCTCTTCAGCCGGCGGTCGCGAGGTCATGGCCGGCCTCTTTGCCGACCACAACATTGTGCACTTCCCCGGCGGCAACACCGGTGTGCAGATGGGTGGTTGGTTCCGTCGCGAGATCAAGTCGCTGACCGACCTGCAGGGGTTGAAGATGCGCATTCCCGGTCTCGGCGGAGAAGTGATGACCCGTCTCGGGGCGACGGTTCAAGTGTTGCCGGGCGGAGAGATCTACCCCGCGCTCGAACGCGGCGCGATCGACGCCACCGAATGGGTCGGCCCGTACGACGACGAGAAGCTCGGGTTCCACCGCGTCGCCAAGAACTACTACTATCCAGGTTGGTGGGAGCCGGGCCCGGGGTTGTCGTTCTACATCAACAAGGGCGCGTGGGAGAAGCTGCCGCCGTCGTACCAAGCGGTCGTCAGCGCAGCCAGCGAAGAAGCCGCCAAGTGGATGTTGACTGAGTACGACGCCAAGAACCCTCCGGCGCTCAAGCGATTGCTGGCGGGCGGCGTGACGCTTCGTCCGTTTTCGGATGACGTCATGATCAAGGCGAAAGAGGAGACGCATATTCTTCTCGAAGAGCAGGCCGCCGCCGACCCGACGTACAAGAAGATCTACGATCACTGGTCGAAGTTTCGCGCCGAATCGGCCGCCTGGTTGTCGACGGCGGAGCTGACGTACTCCAACTTCGTCGCCAAGAATTCGTGAGTGAGAGTACGCATGATCAAGCGACGTGCCCATGCCTGAAATCTCGATCGAC
Organism: Planctomycetota bacterium; assembly: GCA_021776775.1. Classification (GTDB taxonomy): domain Bacteria; phylum Planctomycetota; class UBA8108; order UBA1146; family JAJFFE01; genus JAJFFE01. Next base: position 3,169 of record JAJFFE010000164.1, read on the forward strand.
CCCGAGTCGCCGCAGCACTACGACGCCATCTTCCGAGTCAACGTCGCCGCGTTTCCGACCACGGCTGAGGCGGACCTCGTCGGGCAGCTTCGAGACGCCGTCGACTCTGCATCGTTTTTCGAGTCGCGGCTGGCGACAGCCGACGGGGAAGTCGTCGGTCACGCGTTGTGGACCGGAGTTCGGGTCCAAGACGGCGATGGCTACTGCCACGGTCGCTTCGCCGCGCTCGGACCGGTCGCCGTTGTCCCCGAGTTTCAGCGACAAGGCGTCGGATCAGCCCTGATCAACGCCGGTCAGGACGCTTGCTTCCGTGACGGGATCGACGCCGTCTTCGTGCTCGGCCATCCGTCGTATTACCCGCGTTTCGGCTTTCTCAAGGCCGCCGACTACGCCTTGCGATTCCCGGCCGACGTTCCCGCGGATGCGTTCATGGTCGCGACCCGACAGCGGGACAGCCTCGACGGCGTGCGCGGTGTGGTTCGGTATCACTCCCTATTCGACGGCGTATGAGTCGGCCCTGTGTTTCTTCCCAGTGATTCGATAGAGCGACAACGTGTGCGGAACCGTCCCGCTTCGGATAAGCTCTTCTTCGTCATTCAACCAGGCTGGGTGAAGACGGTGTTCAAGTGTCGGACGATCAAACGTCTCGAGGCAAGCGGCTACTTGCGATCAGCGTTCTTCTAGCGCTGGCCATCGTTGCGTATCGATACCGCGAGCCTGTCGTGTGGGCCGTGAAGTACGAACTCGTCGGTGAAGGGACCATGCGGGATTCGGATGGTCCGATCGCTCTCAAGTATTATCGAAACCGCTTCTCCACCAGCGTCGATGTGTCGACGTTGACGCTGAGTGATGAACAGAAAGTCGTGGCGACCGTCGTTCGCAATGTAGAGTTGCCCAGCGAATGGAGCTTCGACCTGAGCGCGCCCAGTGAGAAAAACAACGAAGAGTGGCTTCGAGTGCTCGCGAGCCGCGCGTGGCAAGTCGTGCTCGACCCGGCCGCGCTCGACAAAGCGATGCGCCCCGGCGGCGACCCGAGAATCCTCTTCTGGGCCGAGTGAGCCCGACCGGCTCCCCTGCGATCGCAGTCCCCTTTACGTGGGTTGCCTATTGCTCCAGCGCGTTAGCCTCCAGCTTGTACTGGTTGCGGATCTGTTGGTTCGACAGTTCGCCGAGTTCGAGTTGTTCGAGCGCCCGGCGAATGATCGTGGCTCGGGTGTCGGCTGCTTGCTCGGCCACAGCTTCGAGTGCGCTGCGGGCATACTCGACTTTCAGCTTGAGTGCTTCGTCGACAATGCGATCTTGCGACCACGTGCTGGTGGCACGTGACGCGACCGCGGCGAGTGCTTCTGCGTACTCGGACATTCGATTCGGGCCAGACTTCTCCATGAGCTGACCGGTGTTGTGGATGATCGAATTGTCTTGGTGAGGGTACCGGCCGCTCTTCATGAGGTCGAGCAGTGTCGTCAGTGACTCCGAGTCTTCGAATCGAGATAGAGATTCGATAGCGGCCACGGCCCAAGCGTCGTGTTGCGGTGTGGTGGCGCGCAGGGTCTCGTGGATCGAGCGTCGCAACGCTTCGTCGTAACGCTCGGGGTGTTTCCGGGCACTCGTGTTGAACGCGCGTAGCGCGTTTCCGGCGAAGGCCGGGTCTGGGCTATCGATCCACTCGCGAAGTCGATCGACGTGACGGTCTTCGATGTTCGTTACGGACATCAAGAATCTCAGGCCCGCGTCCCGGAGCATGCCGGCGCTCTTCTCGGAGAGGTCGAGCACTCCGTCGATGATGGCGGGTGGGATCTCGCTCGCGTCGCTCGTCACGACGGAGTAGGCGGTGGCGGACCGGCGCTTCTTCTGAATCATGACGTCGATGGCGACGCTGATGATCTCCGGTTCGAGGTCGCCTCGATCGAGAATCGCGAACAGTGCTTCGGGTTCTTCGAACATGAGCTCTCGAAGTCCTTCGGTCTTCTCTTGAAGTTCTCGCATCAGACGCTCTTGGAGTTCGGCGAGCTTCGGGGACGTATGGCGTCCGTCGAACTTGGCGAGTTCCTCGCGCATGCTGCCGAGCCACACGGATAGCTCTTCAAATCTTGCCGTTAGGGCATCGGCCGGGCTCGGCGTGGCGTTGTTCTCGGCGATGTTAGATTGGGCGTCACTCGCGGCCTCGCTGGCTGACAACTTCAGTTCGAGATCTCGATTGGCTGCTTGCAGCGCGGCGATGCGCTGTTCGAGATCGGTGTTGGTCGTGGCAGCGTTGATCGGCGCGGTTCTGTTCGGCGCGGCGTCGGTTGTGTCGTTCGCAGCGAACGAAGACCCTTCGTCTTCCTTGCCGTCGCCGAGCAGTCGGGTCGCTCCGACGCCGAGGAAGAAACAGAGTGCACCGATCAGCGGTAGCGCGACGCTTGCCTTGTTCATGGCCATGAAAACTCCTGCGGCTGCGACTCCGGCCGTCGGCGTAGCGACGGACAGACTCTTGGCGCGGGCAATGACCTCCGCCGCCACGGGGGGGGTGGGCGGTGAAGGCGGAATCGACTCGAGCCACGTACCGGTGAGGGGGACCGCGGTGGCGTACCCCGCTCGTTCGAGACGTCGCGCGAGGCTCGACTTGCCGCGCTCGATTTGGTTCCAAACGTGGGTCGTCGAGCAACCTCGACGCCCGGCGAGTTGGGCCAACGTGCATCCCTCGAAGAAGTAGCCGACCATGAGTTCTTGAGCGTCGTCGTCGAGTTGCGCGAGGTACGTGTTGAGCGCAATCACGTCGTCTTCGTCGAACGACTTGGCGTCCTCGGTCGGGGCGTGGGCTCGGTCTCGTTCGCGCTTCATACGACGCTGCTTTCGACGTCGGAGGTCGATGGCTTCGTGGAGAGAGGCTCGATAGGTCCAGCGCCGCAAGTGTTCCGTATCGTTCAACGTCGGCAGCGTCTCGATGAGTTCGAGCAGCACCTCTTGCGCGACGTCTTCGGCATCTTCTCGTTGTCGAAGCACGCCGAACGCCACCGGGAACGCCCAGCCCTGCGCCGCCTGCAAGAGGCGGGCTCGGGTGCGATCCGTCGGTCGTCGACGAAACTCTTCCAACGGTCGATCTTCTCGCGAAACAGAAACAGTCACGGACACTTCCTCGCCTTCACCAGAACCAGCGACGGCCACCCCGTCATTTTCTCGGGGATTTGCGGAATGCTACAAGTCGCTGCCGGGGAGTAGACTACGATCATACGGCTGTGGCTCCCAGCGGAGCCACAGCTCTCCACGAAACCTCAGAACTGGATCTTGCCATGATCGCTCGACGCTTCGTGCTCAGCTTGGTTCTGCTTTGTTCGGGCCTGATCGGTTCGAGCCCGGTGTTCGGCCAGCTGGCGCGTTACGAACTGGGACGCCGACTGCGCGGCGTCGAGATCGTCTGGGCGAAAGCTGACGCCGAGGCAAAGGCGCGCGCGCTGCCCAGCTTGAAGCAGGCGGTGTCTCAGTTCTTCAGCTTCAAGCTTGTCGAAGCCGCGCGAAGTCTCGATGGCGCGCGGTTGCGCGTGGAGGGGCACGCGCTCGACGGTGTCGAAGCGTGGGGTAGCCAGTGGGTGATCGAACCGGAGTGGCGTTTCGGGCCTCTAGTCGAGAAGGCGTCGCAGCTACGTTTTACGATTCGACGCTTCTATCCAGTGGCGACTCCCGATCCGGACGACGCGCGCATCGAAATCTCGATCGTCGATTCCGGCGGCGCGGTTCTTGTCGACGGCGGACTCATCGTGCTGCCCCCGGGCACCGAACCCATTCGTCGCACGCTCGTGACTGACGGCGTGCCGAGCGGCGACTACACGCTCCGGGTCGATGTCGTGGTCGGTGACCAGACCGTGGTCCGCAACGAAGTCGCGGTGTCCCTGGTCCACGGGCTCGACCAACGACTCACAGCACTCGAGCGCACCCTAGACGACGAAACGCAATCGCTCTCCTTGGAGCGAGCGACGGCGTCGCGGCTCGCGCGTTTCCTACGGCAGCTGCGGGAAGGAGTCGTGCTCGAGACCGACTTTCCCGCCACCGCCATGCTGTCCGAGGCGGAGAACGCGGTGCGCCTCGAGTCCGGGTCAACTCTCTACGACGCCAACCACCCCGGAGAGTTCTGGCTGCAAGTACCGATCGGCCGACGACGCGTGGCGGCGCGCATCATGTCACCGCCGGTCGCCGGCAAGCAGCTGCGCCCGTGCGTCCTCGCGCTGCACGGCGCTGGCGGTAGCGACAATCTCTTCTTCGAGGGGTACGGTAACGGAGCCGCTATCGACCTCGCCCGCAAACGTGGCTGGGTGGTGATCGCGCCGCGTTCACCGTTGGTGGGAGGTGCGGTCGACATCATGGCGTTGGTCGACGGGTTGACCGAACGGTACCAACTCGATCCCAAGCGTGTGTTCCTTCTCGGTCACTCCATGGGCGCCGGTCACGCGCTCGGAGCCGCTCGGAAGGCACCCAAAGCATATGCGGCGATGGCGCTCATCGGGGGCGGTCGGCCGTCGCGCAACGACGGGGTGTACAAGAGCATTCCGACGTTCATATCCGCGGGGTCGGAAGACTTCGGATTGCGTGGCGCTCGCGGACTGTACGAATCGCTCCAGAAACACTCCGCGGATGTCCGTTTCGAAGTTCGCGAAGGCATCGAACACTTGACGATCGTGCAGGAAGCGTTACCGGACGTGTTTCGATTCTTCGATACAGTGTTATCTGCGGAGAAGGTGTTGTCTCCGGAGAAACAGTAAAGATCCTCTCGACCGGGTGCGCGACGACGTCGTCCGTACCCTCGATCAAAGAAACGGTGTGACTCGTGGCTGTCAGTTTTGTCGAAGTGTTTCTGCTCGGTGGTTTGCTCCTGGGAATCGTCGTGTTCGCACTTGCCACCAAGCGCGGGGGGGAGCGTTCCGTCGGCGCACGGATTGGGAGAGCGGGGCTGCTGATCCTGATTTTTGCAATTGTCGTCATTGCGGCGACGGCGGGACCCAAGTTGATTTCTCATCTGCGGCAACCCAACCGTGACTCCGAGTTCGTCAGAACGCTTCCCATAGAAACGACGGTTGAGATTGGCGACCGTGGCGTTGCCGAGACCGTGTCGCGCAAAGGGTACTATAGAGCCGGATATGCGATCCTCGACTTCGGCGACTGGCGGCTGGCGGTCGAGAGCGACAAGTTCAGCGGCATGGCGAGTGGCCTTGGCTATCCTGTTTCGATCAATCCCGACGCCAAAGGGTCGTCCTACCGCAGTAGCGGAGGACCGGGCGATTTTTACTACACGTTCGATCCCGAGACCGGCGCTGGGTTCGGCGAGTTCTGCGCCGTCGAGTTTGAAGTGAAGGATGGGGTCGTCTCGGTCGGAAGTACCCGCCACAAGTTCGGAGACGGCCACACGGTCTTCTTCATGAACGAAGAGGGTGCTTTCCTCGGATTCAGCGTCGTCAATCCGCCCGAGCCTGGACAGTAGCTAGCGCATGACGGTCTTGTTGGTTCACGCCGCGGCGACGTGGTTCATGACCGGGTTGATCTGGTTCGTGCAGATCGTGCACTACCCGCTGATGGGCACGGTCGGCGCCGATCGTTGGGTCGAGTACCAGCGCGAGCACCAGAAGAAGACGACGTTCGTCGTCCTGCCGCCGATGTTCATCGAACTAAGCACCGCCGGGTGGCTGCTCTTCAATCTCTACAACGCCTCCGAAGGAGTCACCGACGATCGCTTGTGGAGCGCATGGCTCGCGGCGGGATCACTACTAGCCATTTGGATTTCGACGTTCGCCTTACAAGTGCCGCTACACCAAAAGCTGTCGCAACGGTTCGAACCCACGGTTCACCGCAAGCTGGTGCAGACGAACTGGATTCGAACCGTGCTCTGGACGGTGCGCGCGATCATTGTCACGACGTGGCTGCTCTGAATCAGCGATCGAGGGTAGCCAGAATCTGACTCGCCATCCCGCGCAGCGTCGCTGACGTATCGCCCGTCGCGATCCACTCGACTGCCTCACGGCTCGACGCGTCGTCGCCCGCTCGCAAGCCGAGGTAGTGAAGCGCCGCGTGGCGAACCGCTTCCGGATCAGATCCTAGCGCTATCTCGGTCAGCGCCGCCCCGGCCCCAGGTCGCCCCTCGGTAGCAAGCAAGCGGATGGCGTGACGGCGTGTCTCCTCGCTGGCGTCGGAGTGGGCGGCGTCGAGCAGCAGATCAGTTGCACCTTCGTCCAGCGTTCGTTCGACCGCTTCGACCGCCGCGCGGCGAATCCTCTCGTTGCCGTGTGCGACCAAGTCGACCAACGCTTGGGGAGTCGACGTCGGTGCAGCATTGCCGAGCGCCCGTACCGCCACCAGTCGAGTCTGATCCGAAGCCGTCGGATCGGTCAGCCGTTCGACCATCTGTCTGGTGATCGCGGCGCTACGAGTGGCGTCGCTGTGAACGACCTTGTTGCTCACGACTCCGAGGATCAACAGCGCGCTGCGACCGAGTGCGTCGCCCCGGGCGTACAACGCCTCGAGTTCTTCGTCGACGGCGGGCAGCGGGTTCTCGACCTGAGCGAACGCAGCCAATGCGGTGAAGCGACCACCGTCTGTCCACGAGTCGTCGGTGAAGATGTTGCGCAGTGCCAACTGCGCGGCCGGCGTGCCGGCGGCACCGAACGCGCCGAACAAGACCGCGGCCATTCCCTTGGGCAGTGCCCCGTACAACTCGCTTACCGCTAGATCGACGGCGTGGTCGGACTCTCGGATCATCTGCGTGAGTCGGGCCATGGCGGCGACCACGGCGGGATTCGAGACGCCGTGCTTTTCGATGAGCGCGCGAAGCTCGTCGAGTAGAGACTCGATCGATTCGTTCGTGGTCGGCTCGACCGCGGGGCGACCGGAACGAACGGCGCGAGCGAGTCCGAGCGTCGACACGGTCGCTGCGTCGAACCGTTCTTGCGCATCCGCCGCGCCCGCAATCAGTGAGGTCTCGTGACGTTGGTCGGTCAGTGCAAGCGAGAAGTCGATGGCGGCGTCGATGGTGTGCGTGTCATCTTGCAGATCGATGTGCCCCGTGCCGTGGCTTTGTGCGTTGAGAGGAATGCGGCGAACGCGGTACGTGATGTCTTCGACGATGTCTCCGACCGGGATCGCATTCTGACCGCCGAGTCCGCGAGACGTCGAGAGGTGGTGGTGCTTCAGGTACTCAATGCGTGATTTGACGATGGTCTCGGAATCACGCTGGTAGGCGACAAGACAGCGACCGGTGGCGTCGTCCTCTTCGGTTTCCCATGTGTTGTCCCCGGCGGATTCGGGATAGACGATTTGCCACCGTGCCAGCAGGTCACGCCACAGCAGCTCAGCCTCGGCCGGAATGGCTTCTGGGAACGCGATGCTCTCGACCTGTCCGCGTGCGCCGACCCGGACGAGAACTTCCCGAGCGAGCTCGCGACCGATCGCGTTTCGATCGGCGGCGCCGCTCATGTCGTTGGTCAGTGCTGTCACTTGCGCCGACTCGATGCTGAACCCGAACAGTCCGCGGTCGCGATCCGCGGTGTAGACCGCGATGACCAACCGTCCGGTGGTACTGCTCGAGTACGACGAATGGCTTTCGTGGACCGCCGGTTGCGCGGCACCGTCGACGGGATTGAAGACGGACTGCATGGTGACATCGACGACTCGAGTTTGATCGAGCCGATACTGCAGGCGGTCGCCGGGTCGGTAGCCGTGCAACTCGGAGTCGGCGGCTCCGGGAATCTCGTGTGACTCGACGATGCTATCGAACGACGGTGCTGTTGATTCGGCGACCGAACGGACCGTGCGTGCGGCGTCGTCCGACGTCGTGGGCCAGAGTGTGGCGACGACCAAGGTTGCAATGACGAGTGAGGCGAGGGTAGCGCGGATCATGGTAGCCGTCCGTTCTGGCGTTTCGTTCACGCTAGTGTGTAGAGAGTGGGGGGTCTGGAAGGTATGTCGGTCACGAAGGCGGGGAGCCTCGGATCGAAGCTCCCCGCTTGGTTCTTAGATCACAGTTCGAAGAGCGTGACTGACGATTCGCCGAAGGAGAACTCGGCGACACTGATACACCCAGAGGAACAGAACGCCTCAGCGCACCCCTTGATTTCGATCTCGACCGCCGTGAAGTCGAGCGTCACCAAGCCATTCGCTTCGTGCGGAAAGATCTGCACGCCGGCTTCGATCTGCGTGTCGAAGAGTTTCAGCTCGACGACCCCGCCGACCCAGAAGCACGTGAAGCCGATTCCGGCGTAGCCCTCGCCTTGCACCCATCCCCCGAACGATGCGGTTCCTCCGGCGGGAAGGCTCGACGTGAGAGCGGCGTACCCGTCGTAGCCGACGCCGATGTTGATTCCGAGCGTGACCGGAACGCCAATCGGGTAGACGGTGATTTCACCTTCGAAGAGGGTGATCGTTCCCTCGTCGCTGAAGAACTCGAAGTTGGGATCATCTTCTTCGAAGATCGTGATCGGCCCGAGCTTGAAGAGAATGCTCGACTCGCTGTCGCCGCCGTCGACGTACTGCGACTCCGCGCCGAGATACAACGCATTGAGTGTGGCGCCCAACGCTTTCAAGTCGACGTCGACGTGCAGATCATAGGAGGCGGTCTCGGGGACATCGTACGAACCGTTGAAGCATTCCGGGTGCCCCGACGCTTCCATGGTCAGCTCCGCCACGATACCGGCGGACGAGTTGCCGTAGTTGAGTTCGTGGCTTCCGCCCCAACTCGTCGTCGCCGGTCCACACTCGTTGAACAGCACTTCGGTCGGACCCACGTAAGGCGGAAGCGTCCACGGGGGCGGGGGCGGCGGAGGCGGCGGGGGCGGCGGCGGAAGGATAATAATGTAACCACCAAAGCCCCACTGTGCGTCGGCCGGAAACGCTGTCAAAGCGGTGCCCGAAAGACTCGCCATGGCAAGCAAGGCGAGGAAGAGTCGTGATCGGTTGCGAAGCATTCGGTAGCTCCCTTTCGTGTGCAGCCGTGTCGGAGGCGGCTCGCCTCCTCCGCCGGTTCGTCCGGCAGTCAAAGGCAGTGCGAAAAGGGGGCTAGTCGGGGCCAAGGAAAGTTCTAAGTTGTCAGCTTGATATTGGTTAACGGCGTCGTGCTCTGACTCTCCCGGGAGAACGCGGCGGTCGTTCGTTCATCACGGTCGCCACTGGCGAATCAGAGCAGTGAGCTCTTCGACGAGCTCGGGTCGTTTCGAGGCCAGGTCCACCCTCTCGTGCGGGTCCATCTCGAGATCGAAGAGTTGCGGCTGATCTCCGGCGGGGGGGTATCTCATTCTTCCGCGACGGCCGTCATACGTCAGGACGCACTTGCTGTGGCCGCGGATCACCCAACGATGAATCAGAGACGCGCGAGGGTTGCGAATGTCCGCGATGTCGTGCGCGAAGCTTTCGCCGAAGATCCTGTCGCGCGTGAGAGGCTCAGCCCGGCGCAGGTAGGGCAGGAGATTCAAACCCGGGAGGCGAGCGGGGACCTCGACGCCAGCGGCCGCGAGGATGGTCGGCACGATGTCGATACTGCTGCAGAGCTCCGGGCGATCCGCCGCTTTGATCTGGCCGGGCCAGCGAACGATGATGGGGGTGCGGACTCCTCCTTCGTAGGGGCTTCGCTTGGAACGCGGTGCGTATCCACCCTTTGGTTTTTGGATCCAGCCGTTGTCGGTGACGTAGATGACAAGGGTACGTTCGGCGACGCCCTTCTTCTCGAGTCGATCGAGGAGTTGTCCGCAGGTTTCATCGAACCACTCACACATCGCGTAGTAAGACGCGATCGCCTTGGGGCGTCCCGCCTTCTCGTACTTGGCCAACAGCCGGGGGGGCGGGTTGTGTGGTGTGTGGGGGAGGAACGGCGCGTACCACACGAAGAAGGGTCGGTCCGCTTCGATCGCACCGTCGATGAAATGATTGAGCGGCTGCATCCCACTGCGCCCTATGGCCAATCCGTCGTCGCCGTGTCGTCCCCCCTTGCCGGGATAACCGCGAGTCATTCCGTGAGTGAATCCGCCACGTCCAAAACTACCCTCCCACCACTTCCCGCACTGGAAGCTGAGGTAGCCGCGCGAAGACAGCAGGCGCGGTAGCGTGGGGGTCGTGTCGATGTTCGAGATCAACAGCTCGCGGACCGGCTTGCCGGAGGTGACCGCATGCTGCTGGTTCTCCGGAGTGGCAGCGGGGTCGTTACCCGTGATGAGATTTTGATGCGCGTAGAGACCCGTAGCTAATGTCATCAGCGACGGTCGACACAACGCGGTGGGAACGTATCCCCGTCGAAACGTGACACCTTGCGCAGCAAGCTGATCGATGTGCGGCGTACGGATTTCGGGATGCCCCATGAACCCGTAGTCGGTCCACGCCTGATCGTCCGAGATGATCAAAATGATGTTGGGTGGAGACTCCGCTGCCTGCGCCGCGAGCACGAATCCGAGGATCACGATTGCCGCGACGCAACACGATCGTTTCATGGTCGTTCTTTCGTTCATGTTGCAGCGCGTGTAGGCAGGAACGCTGAAGATCCTCCAAGGGTAGCGGAGGTGCGAAGAGATACCGACTTCACGGTCGTCTTCGAGCCGTCAGCCGCCTTCTTGCAGCGGTCGATGGTCTCTTGCATCTGTTTGATCGTCGACTTGTTCGCGCGTTTGTTGACTTCGAGATCTTTGATCATCGCCTCCGCTAGTTCGATGGCCTTGTCGTTCTCGCTCAGTCCTTCGAGCGCCGCGATGTAGTTGATTCGGATCGTCCAACGGATGCCCCCTTGGCCGCTCTTCTGCGCCTCTTCCCAAAGGGGTTCGAGCGCGGACTTCGCTTCGTCGAACTCCTCCTTCTGCAGGTGAACGGCGGCGAGGTTGTTTCGCAGGATGGCGCGGATGCCACTTTCGGGGTGGTGTGCTTCGATTCGGGCCAACGTGTCCCGAAGGATAGGAACCGCCTCGTCGCCCTGGTCCGTCTCGATCATACAAGCAGCCACGCCGAGTGCGGCGTGCAGGGTGCTGATGTGGTCTTTGCCGAGCCGCTTCGTTCGTTCGTCGAAACACTCCTTGTAAGCGTCCCCGCTCAACTCGTACAGCGACATGCCGTGGCAGGACAGCCCGATGCTTTCGAGCCGGTTCGATCGTTCCTCGCCCGTCCACCACTCTTGGGTCTTCGCAATGGCATCTCGAACGACCTTCGTGGCTGGCTTGGGCTTCTTCAGTGACATGTGGCACTCGGCCAAACTGAGTAGTCGTCGGATGTGTCCGGGGTCACGAGCAGGCAGTGTCTTGCGCTCGATCTTCTGCAAGCGTCGTTGCCATTTGAGTGCCTTCTTGTATTCGGCCAAGTCAACCAAGACGCGGGCGTATCGCGAGATCGCACTGATCACCGCCGGGTCGGTTTCCTTTTGCGACTTGAGCAACTTATCGACCTCGGCTTCGATCTCCTTCTTCTGTCGCAGTAGCTCGTTCCGGCCGGTCGAGACTTGCCCGTGGGCAACCGCCGTCAGCAGGAGCACTACGGCGAGCACGCCGGTCGATAGTCGGGGAAGTCGTGAGGACATAGGCAATCCGCTTCTCTCTCGGGTGCGCAACGGCGAGCCGCAAGTGTAGACGCAAAGGATCCGGCCGCAAAGTCGGCGGCCCGGTGAGTTGTGACGGGGCGGGCTAGATACGACCTGCTCGGCTCTGTGCCATCCCCAGGAAATCTGCGGCTTTGGCGACGGATTGGAGGAGTTTGCACTCCGAGCGGCGCGAGGAATCTAGTAAACAGAGCGCACTGCATTTGCCCTGAACCGCGTTGCGACCGACGAGGAGGTTGCGTGTCATCCACCCATGACTTTCACGAATTCGAACACGACGGTTGGAACAACCACGAGGTGTGCGAAAGCTACGATCGCGCTTTCGGCACCGTCACGATTCAGTCCGTACCCGCTCTGCTCGACGCTGCCGGCGTGGTCTCCGGCTCTCGCGTTTTGGATGTCTGTACCGGAGCTGGGTACGCGGCTGGCTTGGCGGCAACCCGAGGGGCAACCGCGACGGGTGTCGACTTTTCAGATGCCCAGGTCAAGCTTGCCCAAGAGTACTACGGCGACGCTACCTTTCAGGTGTGCGACGGCGAGAGGTTGCCCTTTGCTGACGCCTCGTTCGACGCGGTGGTCAACAGTATCGGCCTGCCTCACTTCGCCGCCCCGGACGAAGCCCTGGCCGAATCATGTCGAGTGCTCTGCTCGGGCGGACGCATCGCGTTCACCGTCTATGAAACGCCGGACAAGGCGATCGGGTTTGGTGCGATCTACGAAGCGGTTCAGGCACACGGCTCACTCGACATAGCGCTCCCGGCTGGGCCGGACTTCTACGCGTTCAGCGACCGTGTCGCATCGAAGAAGCGGCTCGAAGACGCCGGGTTTACGGATGTGTCGTTTGCCACGATCGATCAAACGTGGCGGCCCGCCAATCCGGACGAAGCCATCCTCGCCGTGCGCGAAGGGTCGGTTCGTGCTGGCGCAACACTCAACGCTCAAACTGCCGAAGCGCTGCCGGCGATCCGTGCCGCGATCTGGAAACGATTCGATTCGTTCAAGAACGGCGATCGCTACGAAATCCCCATGCCTGTCGTCCTCGCCTCCGCGGTCCGGCCGTAACGTCCGCGCGAGGCATCGTCCGTTTGACTGGCGCAGCAGTCGGGGGGGGGGGCGCGAAGGAAGCTGAAACTACTTCGCGGTGCCAAGAACTATGGCGTAGTCCTTGTTCGGCGCCCGCCGAGCCAGGAGTTCGACCGCTCCCGCGCGACTGTGGATCATGCGACCGAGGCGCCGCGCTTCTTTCTTGTCGTCGGTTGCGGGGGTCGCTTCGGGCCAGCTCCACACCCGTACCAAGCTACCCTTCTTGAGCGGCGTGTTGGGCCCCGGGGTGACGACGAACGCAATCTTGTCGATGCCGACTTGCATGTTGACGCCGTCGAGCGAGTGGCGAGTTCCCTTTCCGCTCTGCTGAAGAACGCCGCGCTTCCATTTCAGCTTGGCGAGCTTCTGTTTCTTCGTGAGTGCCGGCGGTCGAAACGGCCCTTGAACGATCGCGCTGATGGAAGCGTACTGTTCGTCTAGGCTATCGCCCGTACCTTCACCATTGACGCGTTCCTGGAAGCGACACAGCACGTGGACATCCATGCCCGACTGCAACTTGGCGATAGTTTTCACGCTGTGAAGCAGCCGCGCGGCCGTCAGCGCATTGGTTATTCGGTGTGTCTTCGGCCCAACTTTGACGAGCGCGACCTGACCGTCTTCTTCAAACCCCGTAATCTTGCCGATATGCGGCTCGGCGCCGCTAAGATCTATCTGCGGCCGGGGGGACTGGGATTGGGAGGCGGTGGGAATCAGCGCAGCCAGCAGAAGACACGTGAGAAACACGGGGACCTCCATAGTCGCCAACCATCTTCACACGTCAGGGCTATCGAGTCTAGCGACTCCTCGCGCCGCACAGCAGGTAGAAGCCTGGCCGAAACGTTCGAGGTACCGTCAGCGGCGGTCTTCGGGGCCCGGCGTTCGGGCGCCGTGTGTTTCTATGACGAGACTCTCTACGCCTGCTATGCTCTCTTGAGCTAGAGCACCTTCGCTCGAAGAGCGTTCGTCAAACCAGTCACGAACCTAGGGGGTCGCATGTCGTCTTCAAATCGTGGACTTCTCTTCTGCACTCTTCTCGCTTCGTTCGCGCTCGCTTCTCCACTGCTGGCCAACATCCAGATCGACTTCCCGAACGGTGGGGAGAGTTTCTCGGTCGACGATGACGTCACCATTCAGTGGACAGTGATCGCTCCGTTTCCGACCCAAGACTGGGACATCTATTATTCGACCTCCGGGGCGTCGGGTCCTTGGACGACGATTGCGCTCAATGTACCGGTCTCCGGATCGGTCTGGGCGGGCACTGTTCACACCTACGATTGGACTGTGCCATCGGCCGCCGCCAGTCCGACGGTGTGGGTCCGAGTCGTTCAGGATAACTCGGGATTGGACTTCGAAGACGTGTCGAATGCTCCGTTCGAAGTTCAGGGAGCGGACGTTCAGTTTTGCCGAGGCGACGCGAACGCCGATGGCGGTTTCGATATTGCCGACGCAATCTACACGCTCGCCGCGTTGTTCGTTCCGGGATCGCCGGTGCTGACCTGTGTTGACGCCGCCGACAGCAACGACGACGGATCATTCGACATCTCCGACGCGATCTACTCGCTCTCTGCGCAGTTCGTCAGCGGTGCGCCCGTCCTGTCTGCCCCGTTTGGCGCTTGCGGGATCGACCCCACGACCGACACACTAGACTGCGCTGCGTTCGCTCCTTGCCCTTGAGGGCGGGCCCACTTCTCGCCTCGAGTTGAGTTCTACTTCTTCAAGAAGGAGCAATGCAGAGATTCGCGGGAAGTGCAGCCTGAGCGGTTTCGCGTGATGAATGATCCGAGGTGCGGCTCCTATCGAAGACGCGGGAATCCGAACGCGAGCCCTCTGCTAGGGCGACAGCTCAGCAGGCAGAAGTGCTCGCCACTGGGCCGCTTTCTCGGGTTTGTTCCACTCCTCGTAGAGTCTCACATACAACTCCGGGAGCACGCGACTTGCGGGCAGAGTGGGGTAGTTCGCGAGCACCCGATTGCAGTCGTTCAGTTTCTGCTCGGCTGCTGCGAAGTTCTTCGTTTCGAGATACGCCCGTGCTGCGTCGATGCGCACCGTCGCGACCTGTATCGCGTCTTCGCCGTGGAACTCGAGTCGAATACCCTCCGCCTCTCCAAGAAGCTCGAGTGCTTCGTCGAACTGACCCGCTCGCCGCGCGAATCCGGCGAGTGTGAGAAGCGAAGTCGCGAGACTCGGATTCGCGGGGTGGGCTCGTCGATATCCAGACGCCGTCTCTTCAGCGAGGCGCTTGGCTCGGTCCGGATCCGATTTCGTAATGAACATGGCCAGTTCAGTGTAGCTCTGCAACGTTCGTAGACTGTCGGAACCGTAGATCTCGAGCAATCGACTCGCACCGCGCTCGAGAATCGGTAGCCCTCGCTTGGCGTCACCGCGAATCAGGTAGTTTTTTCCCAACGCAACGAGGATCTCCGCCAGGAGGGGATCGCCGGGGTCGAGAACACTCTCCGCGTTCGCCTCGAGAAACTCCCAGTGATTCGCTCCGTGGGACGTCGTCGCCAGGTTGTAGTGTTGCTGAACGCCGGCCGGAGAGATCTCCCCAACATTTGCGCGCACGAGTTCGAGCGTTTCTTCGTAGATCGCCGGGAGCTTCTCGACGTTCCCGCCGAACCCATAGGCGGATGCGAGGTAGTTGAGCCCGATGACCCGGATCTCGTAAGCCTCGGTCGGGTCACGTGGGGTGGTCGCGAGTACGCGCTGAAGAATAGCGACGGCTTCAGCGCAATCGGCCCGCGTGTGCGTCGGAGCCAGATACAGCTGAGCGGCCCACTCCGACTCAACCATGAGGCGCTTCGGGTCATTCTCCTCGTAGTGGGACTGGGCGTATTGCAACGCACTTTCGAGATGCTCCCGAGCCTGATCGAATCGACCAATTTGTAGATACACGTACCCGATGAGATACTCGATTTCGAAGCGAACCTCTGGCTCACCGGCAAGCTCGCTACCCAGTCCTCGTGCAGCGCGATCGAGGACTCGACGAAGAAGCGTCGTGTCGGCTTCTTGCGCAACTTCGGGGCTGACCGCCGCGAGCATCTCCCACGTGTAGTCCGAAAGGGCTCGGCTTTTAGTCGCTTCGAGACGCGCTTGCGCGGTTTGCCGTTGCGTGGTTCGGGCAAAATCCAGCGATACGAACAAGGCCACGATCAACGCCAAGAACGCGACGACGATTCCAGCGACGAGCGCGGTGTTACGTTTCACGAACTTCTGGGCGCGATAGACGACGCTGGCTGGGCGGGCTCGAATCGGTTCGTCGGCAAGGTATCGTTCTATGTCTGCCGCGAACTCGGGGACCGTCGCGTAGCGACGGTCGCGGTCCTTCTCCAGCGCCTTCTCGAGAATGGTGGCTATGTCGCCGCGGTAGCCGCGATCGATCGTCCCTAGCCTAGGTGGAGTCTCGTCCCGAATGGCAATGATCGCTTCGGGGAGGCTCTTCGTCTCGAAGTCGTGGGGCAATCGCCCTGCCAACAGCTCATAGGCGATGACACCGAGTGCGTACACATCGCTGCGTATATCGAGGTCATCGGCATCGCCTAACGTTTGCTCCGGACTCATGTATGGAATGGTGCCGACGAGCTGACCCATGTTGGTCGGAAGAGTCGTGCGCTGGAAGTCCCCATCGGTGGCGCGCGCGACGCCGAAGTCGAGGACCTTGGGCTGCCCGTCACTCGTGATCAGAATGTTCGCTGGTTTCAAATCTCGATGAATGATTCCCCGCTGATGAGCATGCGCCACGGCGTGGCAAATTTGCACGACCAGCGCCAGTCGTTCGCGCGTATCGAGGCGATTCTCATCCGCGTAATCGATCAGCGACAGCCCGTCGACGAACTCCATGACGAAATAGGGCTGCGCACGCGTACCGGAGTTAGCCGTGCCCGCGGCGTAGATCTGCGCGATACCGGGATGATGCAGTCGACCGAGAACCTCGGCTTCGAACTTGAAGCGCGCGATCATGGTCGGAGTCGCCACGCCCGATCGTATCAACTTTACCGCAACTACCCGGCGCGGCTCGTCTTGCTCTGCCCGGTAGACCGCTCCCATGCCGCCCTCACCGATGAGCGACTGAATGCGGTATGACGCCAACTCCGCTGGGACGTTGCTGAGGAATTCACCCGGCGAGTCGTCGGGCGAGTCACGCGTTGGATCGGACATGAGATGACTCTCGTTCCACGCTCAGCACTTGTTGGAGACCCAGGCAGATCGCGTGGATGAGAAGGCCGAAGAGGCGCCTCTACTTCGAAAGGGAGATTCTATTGATCGGGCGGGAATGCGTCTGCGTTCGAA
Source organism: Planctomycetota bacterium (assembly GCA_021776775.1). Classification (GTDB taxonomy): domain Bacteria; phylum Planctomycetota; class UBA8108; order UBA1146; family JAJFFE01; genus JAJFFE01. The sequence goes on from JAJFFE010000164.1 coordinate 20,066, forward strand.
TCCAACGCGACGAAGGCAGGCCGCCGAGCGGACCCCGAATCTCGCGATCGGGATCCACCGTAGTCACCACTGGCGTACCGGGTTGGAGTCGCGGCCGCCGAGCCTCAGTCGGCGCGCAGGTACCAGGCGCGGAACTCATCGCCGTTCGATTCGAAGGCGAGGCGCGTCCACTGGCCGGGAGTGAGGGTGAGAGTGACGACTCGGTCGCGTTCTTCGTACTCGGGGAACTGCAGCGTCATGGTCTGGATCTCGCGGTACTTTCGCGTTTGTCCCGCGCCGGCTGGTTGCGTCGTGCCCGGCACGTCGCGAATGACGGGGTACTTCGTCTCGCGGGAGGCGACCGCATGCAGTTTGCACCAGCGACTCCGGAGTTGAAGGGAGACCGATCCGTCGGCCAGCGGTTCGAACCGGCCGATGAACTCTGACCCCGCGCCGAGCCCCGCGACCACTGGGTCCGATTCGCAGACGACATAGAGCCCCGTACCGCCCGACACAGTTTCCACGTCTCGGACAAGCGAGCGGTTCTTGCACTCGCGCACGCCGAACAACGTGTGAGCCCGTGCGGTCACGCTCCACTCGCGGGCGTTCAGCGCTTGGTTGTTCCCGATGGCTTCGACCAGGCTTACCGGACTTACGTGGGAGTCAACGGTGGCCGCTTCCGCAGCCGGTCCTTCGACGTAGAGGAAACGAAGCGTGCGGGAGTTGCGCTGCGCTAGGGTCGCTGCTTTCCAGCGCGCCTTGAGCTGCGGAGCTGCGTCCTCGGTCACAGATCGTTCTCCGACCCCGCCGATCAAGCGGCGATCGGATCCCAGCATCAGACTCATCGCGCGTTGCGCCGGGGTTCCGAATTCGCGTTCGTGCAGCCACCGTTCGTCCTCCCGTGTCTTGGTCAAGTCGGTGCTGGCTGGCCAAGACCGAGGATCGACGATGCTCAAGTACGCCCCGTAGTCGCGAAGCGCCTCGGACGCGGGTGTGGTGCGGCGCACTCGCACGGAGATCGTCTCGTCTCCCAGCGTCGCTACCGGGTGCAGCGCGCCGTTGTCGGAGACGTCGATCGAAGTCGAGACGATGCGTTCGTCAACGGTCGGGAGATCGATCGGACTCCAGTCGTCGCCGAGTTCCGTGCGTCGAAGTTCGAGGCTGGTCTTGGCCGCGACGCACTCGACGCGCAGCGTCGTCGGGTCAGGGTACGGAACTACCGAGAGCTCGAGCGTCGTTCCGTCCGGCCAGGAACCGATCACCGGAAGCGCGACCGGCAATGCTCCGGTTTGATTGATCTCATAGTCGGTCAGCAACCGTCGCTGGGACGCGGCATCGATCCTGATACGTTCCCCTCGAGTGACGGCTCGAGTGACGCGAAACGACTCCGCCCCGAGCTCCGTCACGACGACTTCGATCTCGAACTGTGCCGTGAGGTGGGACCGGTACTCGGCCAATCGCTTTGCCCAAAGTTCGAGTTCGGCGGACGTCGACTTCATGGCCAACAGGTTGCCGTCGTAGTAGTACTCGCCGTGAAAGCCGTTCGAGAACTCCAACGTCCACTGGTGCAGACGCGAGTCGTCGTTCTCCCTCATGATGGACTCGAAGCCCCAAGCGGATTGACTGACGCTCCACCCGGGGCGACCGTCGTTCCAGCCGATGCCACCGTAGCTCTGCAAGCCGTCGTGGTGTGGCCAGAGCATCCAGCTGAGATCGTGGGTTGCGCTCGCGCGTTCGTCGTCAGCCTTGGCGGGGGAGTCGGTGTTCGAAGTTTGGGCGACGAGCGTTGCGGACAGCAACACTGCGGCGAGACAGCTCGCGCCGACGCGTGTCGCTAGAGGTGCGACCATGCGGGGTCCTTCAATGGTGAAAGAGGGGAAGGCGACGAGGGAGACTCAGCTTACAGCATGAGTCGGCGTTCGGACCATCGTGGAGCGAAAGTTGTTACATAAGTCGAGAGTTGCCGCTCTACGATGACTGTCGACCCGCCGAAAGGCACCTCATGGGAATCTTGCACAGGCTGTTTGGCGGGAGTGTGTTTCGCGCTTCCGAAGATCGTTGGCTCCAACGCCTCGGGTGGGTGAGGCCGCCGGAGGCGGTGCAGTGGATCAGTAGTTCGGTGTGTGATCTTCACTGTCCGCACTGCTACTCCCACGCGGGCCGCAAGGGCAAGAACGAGCTGACTACTCACGAAGCGAAGCACCGCATTATCGATGAGCTGGTTCGTCTCGACCGGCCGACGTTCGTGATTGCCGGTGGTGAAGCGCTGTTGCGACCCGACTTCGGTGAGATCGTTTCGTACGCCGCCGAGCGTCGCGTCCCTTGGGCCATTCACACGCACGGCGGACACGTCCCCAAGTGGTCTTCGGTCTTCGCGGACCACCCGCCGGTCATGGCGGCGATCAGCCTGGACGGGCCGCGTGAACTCCACGATCGTTTTCGGGGGCGTGCTGGTAGCTTCGATCGGGCGATCGACGCCATGCGCATCGTCAAGGAAGCGGGCTGCCCCGAGGTCGTCGCGGGAACCACCATTACGCGCCAGAACGCCGATCACCTGATTGACCTCGTGCCGACCATCATGGACAGCGCCGCGGACTCGTGGGGCTTTCATCTCATGACGCCCGAGGGTCGCGCCTCTGAACATCGCGAACTCCTAGCCACGCCGGCGCAACTACGACGCGTCGCTTCGTTGGCGCGTCGACTGCGTTCGATTCTGCACGTCGAACTCGACAACGAGTGGGGCAGTGCCGGTGACGACGACTGCTTCTACCGCGACGCGCCGTTCTCGTGTGGCGCGGGTCGTATCTCGTGCGTGGTTTCGGCGACGGGCGAGGTCATGCCGTGCACGACGACCGACCTCGACGAGAGCCAAGGAAACGTGCGTGGTGAACGGCTGTCGGACATCTGGGCGCGTGGCTTCGACGCGTTTCGAAAAGAGAGCGATGCGATCGAGGCGGATTGCGACGACTGTTGGCTCAACACCCGTCACGGTCACTCGTGTCGATCGGCGTTCGGGTACTCGGTGCCGTCTCTAGTCGAGTCGGAGGCGGTGCTATGAAGACGCTGCTGCTTCCCGTTCTTTGGTTGCTGGCGATCGTCGTGTCGGTGTGGGTGCTGTGGCGGCTGGCCCGCGGACGCCGCGTCGTGTTGCGCGGACGCGTCACTCCGACGCTGGCGCGCATGGTGATCGTCGTGCTTGTCTCGTTGGGAATCGGTTCGGAGCGAGTCGAGGGTCAAGGCGCGCGCTCGCCGGCGGCGGCCGGTCGCGCGCAAGACGGGTCGCTCCCCGCCGGGCTCGATGCGATTGTGCTCACGGCGTGGCGTCACAACTTTGCCCGCGCCGTCGATTGGCGAAGCCGAACTTCTCCCATGAGCGAGTGGGCGCAGTTGAAGGCGTTTATCACCGGCCTCGAACGCGAGGATGTGAAGAGCCTCCCCACCACGAACACCTTCGTTTCGGGCGGCTGCCCCGAGACCTTTCGCGCTCTCGTGATCGGCGAGGTGCTCGCGGTCGCCGCGGGGCTACCCGCGCCCCAAGTCAAAGCGGGAGAACTCCTCTCCGTGCTCGGCAACTTGGAGCGACGCGGCTACTTCGATCCGTGGGTTCCGGGATACTTCTGGCGTCGGTCCGAGGGAATCGAAGGGTCGCAATTGCCGGCGCTCTACTCCCGCTTGGCGCGACACGCCCGGGTAGCCAACACCCTGTTACGAGCGGCGAACGATCTCGAGTTCCCGCTGCGGCCGCGCAGAGCGTGGACCAGTAAGGCGGCGGGGCCGTCGAAGGTGTATCGCGAGCGGGAGGCCAAAACGCAACGCGCGTTCGCGCGAGCCGTGTCCAGGGTGTACGACCAATGCGACGCCGGTCCGTGGGTGAAGGACGGCACAGTCACGCTCGAAGTGTTTGCGGACTCTGCTCCGGTGACACTCTACCGCGACGGGGTCGCCCGGCGTATTGAGCCGGGGGAGTCGTTCGAGTTCGGAAGGCTAGATGTTTTGGCGGCTCCGTCCGAGGGGGCGACCCTTCGGCACGCCTTGGTGGGTCGCATCGATCTCGTCGACTTTCAGACCGCGCACTCATTGCCTCTCCGACTCTCGGCAGAAGCGGTCGAGCGCGTCGCCGGGTTCGTGCGTCAGAGCGCTGCCGGCGATGCCGCGAACATCACGCGTCTCCAGTCGGCACTTCCGCTCGTCAACGTGGCGCTGCGAGACGCGTTGATCGACGGGCCGAACGCCCCCGCTGCGCCTGCGTGGCGAACGCTGCTGTTTTTGTTCGACGACGCGGTGCTGCGACTGCCGCACGAAGAGCGTCAGAAGAAGTCGCGCGAGCTGTTTCGCGCCATCGACGCCGGAGATCGCGGGAAGGCGTTGCGGCTCGCGCGCGACGTCGGGGCGTTCGCCGTCGATGGGGCCGGCCATGCGCTGATCCATCGGGCTGCGGCCATGGGGGACCGTGAACTGCTGCAGCTCCTGCTCGATCGCGGAGTCGACATCGAGCTACCCGTCGAAGAGGGACGACGAAGAACCGGATCGACGCCGCTTCTCGTCGCCGCCGCTCACGGGCAGGCCGAGGCGTGCGCGGTGTTGCTCGAACGGGGAGCGAAGGTCAACGGTGTCGTCGACGCCATGAAGCGGTCCCCGCTCTTGGTCGCGGCGGAGCACGGGGACATTGAAACGGTGCGTGTGCTGCTCGACCGCGGGGCAGACGTCAGCGCCGTCGACGCGCAGTCGCAATCGGTGCTCGTACGCGCCGTCCTTGGCGAGAGCCCGACGGTTGCGTTGCTGCAACTCTTGATCGAACACGGCGCCGACCCCGCGCAGCGCGATCGCCGAGGCAAGCGAGCCGCGGATCACGCCGTAGCGCAACAGCGCTCAACGGAGATCCGATCGCTGCTCGACGTCGACGAGTGATCCGCGCGTGTATCGGTCAGCCGGCGTTGCGAGATTCGACGCAGCGCTCCGGCTGCGGGCGCTGAAACTCGTGGATGGTGAATCGTCGTTCGTTGTCGAACCAGCGCCGCCCAATTTCGAGTGACGCGTTTGCCGCCAGTGTTTCGATCTCTCGCAGCGAGTACTTGTAGGAGTATTCGGTACAGATGCGCTGTCCAGCTGCGAACCGAAACGTGCGAGGCGGAGTTTCTAGATCGACTGTTTGGTCGGCGGTACTCTCGAGATACATTTCGATGCGTCCGATGTCGTCGTCATAAACGGCGACGTGACGGAACTGATCGAGATCGAAGGATCCGCCGAGTTCCCGATTGATGCGACTCAGCAGGTTGAGATTGAACGCTGCCGTCACGCCAGATCGGTCGTTGTAAGCGCGATGCAAGGTCTCCTGGTCTTTACGAAGGTCGATGCCGACGAACAGTCGGTCGCGATCGTTGAACTCACCGGCGACCGAACTCAGGAAGTTCGCTGCCATCCGGCGATCCATGTTGCCGATGCTGCCCCCGAGCCAGAACACGGAGCGCGCCTCTTGCGTTACTTCGCGCACGGTGTCGAGTCCGGGACCGTACTCCCCGTGAATCGCGGTGACCGTCACCCTATCGAACTCGTCGCACAGCGGTCGGCAGAGTTCCAACGCCTTTCGGGAGATATCGACGGGAAGGTAGTCGACCGTCTCGTGCCCGCGCAGGGCGGCGTCGACGAGGATTCGTGCTTTGCGGGCACTTCCACTGCCGAGTTCGATGACGGTGGACGCGTGACGCACCATCTCGTCGGCGTGATTGTCGATGATCTGGAGTTCACTACGGGTCGGGTAGTACTCGTCGAGTTCGCAGATCTCCTCGAACAGTAGCGTGCCGACTTCATCGTAGAAGAACCGGCACGGGAGAGTCTGCGAATCGGGCGCGGCTCCGAGCCCGCGTTCGACTTCATCGGCGAGTGTCGTTCGAGACTCCTGCATAGGTGCCCGCAGGACCCTGAATCGTTCGCGCTTCGAGGTGACCAAGGTTTCGGCCCTTCACTGAGTCGGCGGTGTCGGTCGCGCGTGACTTCCACTGGACGCGCGCGGCGTACCCGGATCCTAGTCCCTGACCGTTCGCGGTGAAACCCGAGCTTCCCATCGCTTCCCGGAGAGCGCTGTTCGGAATTCCGCCAGAAGTGCGCCGCGCCGGACAGGTTGGCAGGCTGACACCACGACCGACGTTCTACGCTTGAAGTTGGCGGACGAGACGGATGCCCGAGAACTGCCACCGCACATGGGCGGGGAAGAAGTTTCGGTAGCTGCGTCTCAGGTGCGATCGGGGAGAGACGCACGAGCCTCCGCGCAGGACGTACTGGTTGCACATGAACTTGCCGTTGTATTCGCCGAGCGCTCCCGCGGACTGGCGATAGCCGGGGTAAGGCGAGTAGCTACTGAGCGTCCACTCCCATGCGTCGCCGAAGAACTGTTGCGGCGCAACTCGTGTTGCGGCAGCGGGGTGGAGCCGCTCTGCTTCGTAGAAGTTGCCCTCGACCTCTCGGTCCCCGCACGCCACTTCCCACTCCGATTCGAACGGCAGTCGGCAACCGGCCCACGAGGCGTAGGCGTCCGCTTCGAAGAGGCTGACATGAGTCACGGGAGCGTTGTGATCGACCTGGCGAAGACCGCCGAGCGTGAAGTTCATCCAGTTCGATCCGTCGCGATTCCAATAGAGCGGCGCCGTCCACGATTCACGATTCACCCGGTCCCACCCCTCCGACAGCCAAAACTCCGGTCGCTCGTAGCCGCCGTCGGCCATGAACTCGAGGAACTCGCCGCAGGTGACGAGCCGGGGCTGAATCTCGAAGGGTTCGAGGAAGACACGGTGTCGCGGTGATTCGTTGTCGAACGCGAACCCGTCGGGGCTGGGAGCGTGACCGATGTCGCGGATGCCGGGCTCGAACAGTAACCACGGTTCGTCGGTGGGAGGGGTCGAGTCGCTTGTCTTCAACGAGTCGCGGTACGCCGGCAGTAGTGAGTTCCGCGAGAAGGCGTGCTTGATGTCCGTCAGCAATAGCTCTTGGTGTTGTTGTTCATGCTGGAGACCGAGTTCGATCAAAAAATCTAGTTTCGCTCGATCGCGATCGGACGCCAGGAGATCGTTCATGCGGGCGTCGACGTGCTTCCGGTAGTTCATGATCTGCCCCAGCGTCGGTCGCGACAAGATGCCGCGCTCGGCGCGAACGTGTCGGGCGCCGACCGATTCGTAGTACGAATTGAACAGGTATCCGTAGCTGGGATCGAACGGGACGTAGCTTTCGTCCGCAGCTGCGAGCACGAACGTCTCGAAGAACCACGTCGTGTGGCCGAGGTGCCACTTGGGTGGGCTCGCATCGGGCATCGACTGGAGCAGGAAGTCGTCCGGTTCCAGAGCATCGCACAGCTCACTCGAACGAGAACGGACCGCGTTGAACAACGAATCTAACTCCAACGACGGCTCGACGGTGACGTCGCCTGTTTCGGACGGTGTCATTGAATTCGACCTCGAAGAACTCCAAACCGCCTATTGAAGCGGTGTTGGGGTTCGGCTGGCGTGACGACTGTTCTGCTCATCTGCTGTTCTGCAGAGACGTCACTTGGGACTGACTTTTGGTTATGATCCGAAGCATGCTTCAACTCGAGAACGTAACCAAGCAGTTTTCGAACAAGCTCGTGCTTCGCGGGCTCAGTTTTCGCGCGCCGCGAGGAGAGACGACCGTCCTGCTCGGGTCGAGTGGCTGCGGCAAGTCGACGGTATTGCGGCTCGCGCTCGGGCTGACGTCGCCGGATTCCGGCCGCGTGCGACTCGACGGCCAGCCGCCCCCTGATGCTTCCAACGCCGAGCGACGTCAACGCGTCGGAACCGTGACCCAGGCAGGCGGCTTGTTTCCGCATCTCACCGCGCGCCAGAACATTACCCTGCTCGCCGAGGACATGGGTTGGGACGCACCTCGCCTTGAAACACGGCTCCGCGAGTTGACGGATCTGACTCGGTTGCCAACGGACGCGTTGGACCGCTTCCCTCTGCAACTCTCGGGCGGGCAACGTCAACGCGTGGCGCTGGCCCGGGCGCTGTTTCTCGACCCCACGATCCTTCTGCTCGACGAACCGCTGAGCGCGCTCGATCCGGTGATTCGGTACGAACTACAGCGCGAGCTTCGCGCCATCTTCGACTCCCTCGAGCAGACCGTCGTGCTGGTGACGCATGATCTCGACGAGGCGGCGTGGTTCGGCCACACCATCGTCATGCTCGATCAAGGCGTCGCCGCCCAGGTCGGAACGTTCGAAGACCTCGTCGAGCGCCCCGCGACTCCTACGGTCGAGCGGTTCGTGCGCGCCCAACGCGGTCACCGGGCCGGGCGGGGGGCACCGTGCGACGATTGAGTATCGGGCGACGATTGAGCAGCCGGCGAATCGGGTTTGGACTCCTTCTCGTCCTGGTCACGGTCGGCGGTTGGTTGACGGACGTCGTCCATGGCGGCGATCCCATTCAAGTCGCATCGAAGAAGTTCACGGAAGGCGCCCTCCTCGGTGAGATCGCCACTCTCACCTTGCGCGCGCATGGACACGAGGCGTTTCATCGAAGCCGGCTCGGCGGAACCACCGTCTGTTTCAGTTCACTCGAGTCCGGGGCCATCGACGTCTACGCCGACTACACCGGCACGCTGCTGCGAGAGCTGCTCGCCGATCTCGAACTGGTCGGCTTGGATGCTCTACGCAGCGCGCTCGCCGATCGAGGCATCGGAATGACCGAGCCGCTCGGCTTCGACAATACGTACGCGATGGCGGTCCGCCGCGGCACGGCCGAGTCGAAGAAGCTGAGTCGGATCTCCGACCTTGCCGACCACCCCGAGTTGAAGTTGGGGTTCGGCCCGGAGTTTATTGCGCGACAAGACTGTTGGCCCGGCTTGCGACAGAAGTACGTGCTCGAGCACTCTGCGCCGATTTCGATTCAACACGAACTAGCCTACTCAGCGCTCGACTCAGAGGAAATCGATGTCATCGAGGTCTATACGACCGACGCAAAGATCTCTCGCTTCGACATTACGATCCTCGAAGACGACCGTAGCTTCTTTCCTCGTTACCAGGCGGTGTATCTCTACCGGCTCGATCTTACGAAGAGGCACCCCGAGGCATTGGCGGCCTTGATCGCGTGGGAGGGGAAGATCTCTGCGCAGTCCATGCGAGAGCTCAATGCTCGAGTAGAGCTGGAGGGAGAGAGCGAAGCGAGCGCCGCGGCTGGACTGTTGGCGGAGGTGATGCAAACGCGGGTCACGGTTGAGGAATCAACCCTTGCCGATCGATTGCTACGACGAACCGGCGAGCACCTCTTCCTTGTCGGCACTTCTCTGTTCTTTGCAGTGTTGTTCGGCACGATGCTTGGGGTGGTGTGCTTTCGACGGGCGCGAAGTGGGGCGCTGATCCTCGGCGTGGTCGGAGTCATTCAGACGATTCCGTCGCTCGCCCTCTTGGTGCTCATGATTCCGCTGCTCGGCATCGACGCTCCCCCGGCGATCGCCGCGCTATTCTTGTACGGTTTGCTGCCGATCGTTCGGGGGACGTACGACGGCTTGCGCCAGATTCCTCCGGACTTGGTGGAAGCGTCGCACGCGCTCGGGTTGTCCCGGTCCGCGCGACACCGACGCATCGAACTTCCCCTCGCCATGCCGTCTATTCTGTCCGGCGTCAAAGTGTCCGCCGTCCTGCTGGTCGGGTTCGCGACGCTCGGCGCCTTCATCGGCGCGGGTGGTTACGGCGCCCCGATCCTCACGGGAATCGATTTGCAAAACACGCCGATGATTCTCGAGGGGGCGCTTCCTGCCGCGGGCCTCGCCATCATCGTTCAGTTGGGTTTCGCAGCACTGGAACGGGTCACCGTATCCCCCGGTCTTCGCCTCACCGCTGCATCTGCTTCGAGTTCGGAGTGACGTGGACGGAGAGTGCGCGAGCGACCGGCGATTCCGGCGGGGGCCGAGATTGACTCGATTGAGATGCGGATCGTCTCGCGGTGATGAAGACGAGCGAATCGTGGCGCGGCTCGAAGTTCAGTGGGTTGGGGATGAGACGGTCGCTGGCTCGCCGCCGACTTTGAGGCGCGGGAGTGGGGCTGTTCGCAGGGGCGGCTGTTGCCAAACAAGCACGGGTAGGAACGACCGACGAGCGCATCGGGGCCGGTCTTGATCTGTTCCGTGCGAGGGGCAGCGGGCGGGCCCGACTCCGATGAGCGTAGGGTGGGATAGTTGGATGTTGGCGAAGGCTGTGTGATTCCTGCCGGATCTGGGAATGGTTCACCTCGTCCGATCGAGGGTGGCGTGCATCCCCGTTCAGACGAGATTCGTGTGCACCGCTCGTTTGATGCGCTCTCGTTCAATTGGCCCATAGACGCACGATGCTGCGTCGCCCGATACCGCGCATCGCAGCGCTGCTGATCGGGGCCCACGAACTGGCATCTGTATCCGGCTTCATGAAGCACTCGCTCACGCGTATCACTCGGGATGTAGCGGGATCGTTCGGTGGACTTCGCGGAGTCCCAGCCTCGGCGCCGAGTGAAAACTCGTCCGGACGAGGTGGCTCCGTCGGAGTATTCGCGGACGGCTTCTTCATATCACGCTTCCGCCGACGCTCGAGCTTCGTGATCGGCTCCTTCTTTTCGAGAGCTCGATCAGAGATTCAACGCGCGATACCGAGTTCAACGATCAAGAAGCCCCGGAAAAGGTCAAACCTCGTCCGGACGAGATGGCCCATCTCCATCTCCGACAGGAATCACACAGCCGTCGCAAACATCCACATATCTCACCGGACCCCCAACGGAGTCGGGCCCGCCCGCTGCCCCTCGCCCGGAACAGATCAAGACCGACCCCGATGTGCCCGTCCGTCGTTCTCAACCGTGCTTGTTTGCCAAGACCCGACCCCGCGACCAATTCCACTCCCGTGCCTCATAGTCGGCGGCGAGCCAGCGACTCGGCCATCCCCAACCCACTGAACTTCGAGCCGCGCCACGATCCGCTCGTCTTCTTCTTCCGCAGCACGTCACCGCGCGGTCGCCGACACCCGGCACTGCGGCACTCACTCCTTGGGCAGCATCTCGAGCATAGCTTCGCCGAACGCTTTGCCGATGCGATTGAACCAGATGGCGCTGCCGAGATAGTGATACGGGTGATCGGAGCCCGTCTTCTCCCACTCCTTCGTGTTCTCTTTCCACGTGGGGTAGAGCTTCTCGGCTGCGGTGTCGACCAAGACGTCCGTGCGGATCGCCTTGACCGTCCCTTGGAATTCTTTCACGTCGTTCATGGCGAGTTGCGCTTGTTGCACGACGTGCATGGCGCCCTTGGCCGGCGTCGAACCGTTCTGACCCATGACGCCGATGACGAAGGGCAGTTTCGGAGCGCGGAACGCTTGGCGCACGTCGCCAATGAAGTGCTTCATGTTCGATTCGTACTCACCTTCCGCTCCGTACTGATCGTTCCACCCTTGGAACCAGACGAAGCCGGCGAGTTGAAGCTGCTTGCCCTTGAGCTCGGGGAACATCGTTGAGTAGTTCGCGTATACCCCCGCGATCTCCATCATCATGTTCCGGTACGAGCTGCCGTACGCGCCTTTGATGTCATTCATGGTCGGCAGTGGATCGTTCCGGTTGCGCTTCTCGTTGTTGGTCTTGCGGTCTTTCTTCGCGTTGGCCAACTCTGCCTCGAGCTTCTCTTCGCTCGGCAGTCCCGCAGACGGTGGGCGGAAGTTCTTGAACAGTGAGTGTCCACCCCACGCCGGTTTGATCAGCAGAACTGGTTCGTCGAAGTGGTTTCCGAGCACCGTACCGAACTCCAACTCAACGCCGGTGCGGTCTCGTGAGCCGTATCCGATGGTTAAGCCGCCCTTGCGGTCGAGGAACTTGATGAACACGTCGTCGCGAACGATCCACTCATCACCCTTGCGCAAATGTGCGAAGAGCGCCTTGGTTTTCTCGTCGGTCGCCTGGTGTTCGAGGAGTTTGTTCTGCGCTTTGCCCTCCATGTTGGACTGACCCGCCAAGATGAAGACCTTGACGGTATCCGCGGCGACACACCGAGACGGGGTCGCGAGCAGTGCGGTGAACATGACAATGACGCAGATGAGCAGGGGGGATCGGATCATGGTTCTCTCTCCGGCTGGTGTTGGGGACGGTCTACTGTTCTGCCTGCGCGCAATCAAGGCCACGCCGCGGTTCTGTCGGAACTTGCGGTTCAGGACAGGTTGGCGATGTGTTCTACCGCCGCGTGGGCGCCGTTTTCGTACCCTGTGTGGCGGGGGCGGCGGTTGGAGAGACGGTCGAGGCAGCGTTCTACTATTGCGTGGGTCGAGTCGAGCCGTTCGACTTCCGTCAGTCGAAGAGCTTGCCGGTCGTACAAACGGGGGCGCGCGAAGGCGAGCAGCGGGACTCCGCACGCACGCGCTTCGTACGTAGTGTTGTAGCCTCCTTGCCCGACGACCAAGTCGAATCCACGCAGCGCGAGCATGATGTGCTGCGGCGGGCACGTGGCGGCGGCAAGGGGATCGATGAAACACGATTGCACGCTCGACTCGCGCGACAGCTCGTCATGGGCACGCCGCAACTCCGTGATCTCGTCGGCTCGCCCAGAACCGAGCACCGCGACCGCCGGCCGTTCGTCCAGTTGGAATCGGGTTCGCGCCTCTTCGCGCGTCCATAGCTGGTGTGATTCCCAGTTCACCCACGGAGGCGTGAAGAGCGTGTTCTTCAAGTCACTCAGCGGCCCGCGTTCACCGGGTAGCAGGATCGAGTCGTAGCGGGCCGCGACGGCGCGAAGATCGAAACGACGAACGTACTCGGGGTTCAGGTCACGATGCACCAGTACGCGAGGGGCTTCGGGAAGGTCGTTCGATTCGGCGAGCTCTCCCAGGATCCCGCGGGGAAACGTGTCGACCACAAGGACCGAGTGTTGCGTGTGGCGCAGAAACGCTCGCACGCGACGCTTCGCTTCCTCGTTGTCCCGAGTGTCACCGATCGAATGCAACGCGATGAGTTGGGGGGGAGCCGTCGCATCGTCGTTTCCGGCTCCGCTCGCGCGCGGTCGCGAGGGGCCACCCGGAGCGGCGCCGAGGAGTGCGGGGCAAGATTCGACCGCATACGCGTTGGCCAGAATTTGACAGCGGTGTCCCGCTCGTTGGGCCGCGTTCGCGAGAGCGAGCGCTCTCGTCAAATGCCCGTAGCCGCCGCCCATGGCGTAAATAAGCCACGGTGCCTGTTCGCGGGCTGAAGTGGGAGCAACGGGGTCGGCGGGGTTGGAGTGCACGGTCGATCAGCTCTCGTACATGTCCTCTTCGAAGGCGTCGTCGCTTTCGTCCGCTAGCGCCAAGCCGTCGGCCTCTGTGAAGTCGCTCGTGTCGTGGGTCTGCATCGTCGAAGCCAAGCCCATGCTCGCCAACCCGTAGTAGCCGTAGCCGGAGTAGTAGTAGGCGGAGTGCATGTACGGGTCGTCGTCTTCGTAGACCTCGTTCTGGTTCTGCTCGCGACGCCACTTCTTGGTGCACGTCGTACACAGGTCCCCAGCGTCCGTCGTCTTTTGGTGAGCGTAGCACACCGGCTTCTGGCACTCGCTGCACGTCGCGTCCGAGTTTTCGCCGCAAGCATGTCGGAACAAGAAGCCCGACTTCTCGTTGCAGATGCCCTGATCCCAAGACTGCTGACCCGGTGACTGTCCAGTGTCGCTCATTTGGACTCCTGAGTTGTCGCACTCGACTCCGTGGCCAATCGGACCGCGAGGGCCATCGCCATCCAAGGTTCGAACTCCGGCGCGTCGAATCCCAGGCACGCCATGGCAATGGTCGCCATGGGGTCCTTGGTCGAGTAGACGGTCTCTTCCGCTTGGTTACGAAGAGAGAGCTTGTCGCCTTTGCGCTTCGCTTTGCAGTAACCCGACGCGTTCTCGACTTCGTAGCCGTAGTCTCGTTTCTTGATCGTCAACCGGCTCTGGTCTTGTCCGTCCTTGAGCTTGTAGTCGCCATCCGGCTGGCGGGACAGCTTGAACCACACCGTGTCTTGAGCGGCGTTCTTGATCTTGAGGGCGTCTGGGCTGCCTGTGATGTATCCCAGGACCGTATCCGAGGCGTCCTTCACCTTGAGCTTGTCCGGCTTGGTTCGCGTCAAGCGGAGCCACTCGGCCTCTTCACCGCGAACGACTTTGGCTCCGTCGTCCTTGCGTTTGATGGCAAACGCGGTACTGCCGTCGCCGCTCTTGATCTTGATCTTGGCGGGAAGAGTGTTCGCGTTGTTTGCGCCTGACCTGACTTCGCCCGGCGAGTCGCTCGAGCAGCCAATAGCGAAGAGCAATACGATGAGTACTCCGACGTGTCTCGGCATCACTGTCCCGCTCCTCGCGATTTCCGAAATTCGATCGCCTTGGACATATTCAAGATTTGGTACGAGCTCAGCAGCATCCCGATCACGATGCTCGAGCCATCGATACTGCGGAAGTCGCTTTTCTGCTTCGGCCCCTCGCCCCATACCCCACGCAGCGCGACTCGGGTGCTGATGTTGTTGTCGCTCACGCGGAGCTTCTTCAATTCGACGGCTCCCGGAAGTTGAACCGCGTCGAGCGCTCGTGAGTCTAGCGCCGCCACATTGGGGTAGCGGTGCGGCTTGAAGCGCAAGTGCAGGATGAACTCGGCGCCGTGCTTGTACTTGGTCTTCGTCTTGTGTTTCCCGCTGCGGGATCGATACGACTTGTGACGTTGCTGTACTTTGTCGACCGACTGAATCGTGAACTGCGTGCCATCGAGTAGTCGACCGCACAGTCGCAGCCACGGCTGTGCGAAGTACTTGACCTTCCACACTCCAACTTTGCCCTGCTTGACGCAGTGGCTCGTCGACTGAGCTTTGCCGAAATCGCTCTGCAACTCGAACGTCGCGTCGGACGCCATGTCCGTGGACAGTAGTCGCGACAAGGTGTCGATCAACTCATACCGGCGGTTTTCGACGTCTTGGCGCTTCCATTTCCTGGAGCTGATCAAGAGCCAGACGCCGCCGATCAGAACAAGGGCTCCGATCACGGCAAGAATGGGGTAGCTGGCGCCGAGAGCGGTTGCGCCGATCAGGACTCCCAATACCAGTCCACTGCAGCCGAGGCCCAACTGCTTCTTGGACTTGGACTCGGCTTCGGTGTCGAGCATGCGGAGAGTTGCGACCGTCTCTTCGATCTCGGCACGCGAGACGGTGTCGTTCCAAGTGAGAGTCTTGCGAAAGTCGTCGATCGCAAAGCTCATAAGGTCCTCTTGTTCTCTGACTCTTTGTTCTCTGACTCTGCTCCGTTGACTCATGTCGAGGCGTCGACGATACTCGATGGGATCTCGTCCCAACACTCGGAAATGTAAAGTCGGCGCCTTGCCAAGTCGTGTCGCGCCCGAAGGCGATCTCGTTTATCTCTCGTACGATCGCTTTCCGTCTCCGAAGGGCGCCGCGGTTCACATCAACGCGTTCGTCCGTGCGTTATCGCAATCGGTCGGATCGGTCGATCTGGTCACTCCTCCCGCCGCGGATCCCGGATTCGTCGACGTTCCCTACCACGCGGATTCGATTCGTCACGTTCCCCTTCCCGCGGTCGGAGCGAACCTCATCGAGCGTGTGCTCTGCTTTCGCGCGCGGCTGAACGTCTGGTGGGAGCAACGTCGTCAACCGTGTCGCGTCGCTCATGTGCGGTCGATCTACGAAGGTTACGCTGTCGCGCGCAACCGCGACCGCTGGTGTGAACGGTTGGTGTTCGAGGTCAACGGCCTGCCGTCGATCGAGCTCAAGTATCACTACGCCGCCGTCGCCGAAGACGACGAGTTCTTGACCAAGGTGCGAGCGCAAGAAGACACACTCCTTGCCGCATGCGATCGAATCATCACGGTGAGCGCGACGACGTCGGAGTACTTGGTCACCCAGCGCGGCGTCGACCCTGACCGAGTGACGTTGATCCCCAACGGCGTCGATACAACCCTCTTTGAATATCGTGCTCCGGAGTTGGGACGTGCCAGCGTCCAGAAGCGACGCCTCCCGGTGAGACTCGTGTATTGGGGAACGCTCAGCGCGTGGCAAGGCGTGCTCGCGGCCATCGACTCAGTCGCGTTGATTCGGCGAGAGCAACCAGTGACCCTGACGTTGATCGGTCCGCAACGCGCTCGCTCACGCAAGCAACTGATCAAGTACGCGCACCGAGTCGGAGTGGCGGATTGTCTCCAATGGCGGGATCCGGTTCCTCAGGCTCAGCTTGCCGCGTCACTTCATGAACACGACATCGCGCTAGCACCTCTTGTCATGAACGATCGCAATCTAGTCCAGGGGTGCTGTCCACTCAAAGTGTTAGAAGCGATGGCGGCCGGGATCCCGCTGGTCGCGAGCGATCTGCCCGTGGTGCGAGAGCTTTGCCGAGCGGATGAAGAGGCGGTGCTCGTGAGGCCTGGCTCGGGTAAGGCGATTAAGGACGGCGTGCTGCGACTGCTCGCCGATCCCCAGTGGGCGGTTTCGTTGGCGCAGCGCGCCCGCGCACGCGTCGAGCGTCAGTTCACGTGGGAACGGGCGCAGCACTCATTGGTCGCTCTGTATCAGGACTTGCTCAACCGCTGAAGAGCCGCCGCCGCGGCGCCGCTTAGGCGGCCGACCCAAACCTCCTCGCTCCGTCGCAACTCCCCTTATCCATCTTCCGTGTGCAGCGCTCGAAGAAGAGTCGATCCCTCGCCGATGCGCTCTCCAAACGGTGTCCGGTTGTCGGGCACCGGCACACTTGGCGGCATGGGTGAATGAACTGCGTGCCATGAACCGCAACGAGTTACGGAGTCGTTCGCACATGGAACGATATCTGCCATAGGTCTCTCAACTCGTAGCGCCGACTGAGGGAGTCTTCTCTCAGTTGGACTCTTGCGCTTACGGTTCGGACGCGACCTGTGAGCAAGGACACGTGGAGTCGTTCTTTCACCGAGACTGATCGGTGAGCGGCTACCGAAGACAGTTCATTCGAACAGAGAGTTGGTTGTCATGCTGAGAATCATGTTTTGCCTGTGCTTGATGGTGAGCTTCGCCTCTGCGGCCGATGTCGCCACCGATATTGATCTGGCCGGAGCGTCCGCTATGTTCCAAACCGACGGTGGCTACTGCGAGGGTGGAGAAGGCGACGGTGGGGTCTGTACCGCGACGCCGCTCACCGGTTCTTGTTGTGTCGTGCAGGGTGGCGGCCGGTGCACGGCTGGAGCTAATCCTGATCCCACTATCACGGGTGCCGGCGGGCTGGCGATCTGTTCTGCAGTGCAGGCGTACACGCCGGGTGGACTCTTCCGCAATGGCTGTCGGAGCAACCCGTACTGCGGATACACGAAGGTCGAGGGGCCGAGCAATCACGACGGCTGTCTGTCGAACCGTCCCGCGAGCGAGTCGTGTAGTGAGTCCACCGGTTGGTGCACCAAGTGGCAACGAAGCACGTGTGGTAGTTCGTGGCTTTGGTGTGTGTGCAAGGCAACCGGAACCACGGTCACCAACGGTGATCGCGAGTACTGCGACGACACGACGGTCTGCACCCACCTTTGATATTCACGAGCCGGCACGAGGAATCGTGCCGGCTCGTCTTCTTTTTCGGCCATCGACCTGCGTTGCAGTTGTTGCACTCTGAATCCCTGTCTCGCTCTTCTTCCCCTTTAGACGAAAGTACCGGCGATGTCCTTCCTTCTGATGACCATCTCGTTCCTCGGCCTCTTTGGCTGCGAACCCGAGAAGTCGGCACTCGACCAGCTCATTGCGAAGATCGAGAGCCTGAAACCGCATGAGAGTCTGAGTGTCTCCGGGCAGTACGAAGTGACGGAACGAGTTCCGGAAACAGAGACATTCGCTCGGGTCACGTTCGTTCGGGGCACCGCGTTGTACGGGGGTGAGCGGGCAGAGAGGTTCCATCTTGATCTGGAAGAGTGGATCTCTCGTTGGGACGGAGGGGCCGCACCCTATTCCCGGGACTCTGCCATCATTGCGTTCGACGGACGCGTGGGTGCCAAGTTCAGGCGATTCACAGGCTCCGCGGAGCGCGTCGTACGGCTCGGGCGGGGCTTGATCGGAGCGAACACTCCGATCGAAGGAGCTGGAGTCGGAATGGCCCTGTCGGGTTTGGAGTTCTCGCTGCTGTATCGGCTCAACTCAGAGCTAAACCTGAAGAACTACCTTCGTGGCCCTGGAGCGACGGTCGTCGAAGTCACTCGAGATGGACGTCGTTGCTTTGAAGTCAACCTACAAGCCGACCTTCGGCGGGTAACCCTGATCCTAGATTGTGAAGATGGACTTCGGCTATGTGAGGAACGAACCGAGTACGACGGCGAACCACGACAGACCCTCGTAGTCTCGGAGTTCTTCCCGGCCAAGAACGGGATCGCTCACCCCAAGGTTGCGAAGCTCACTCGGTTCGTCGACGGTCAGCCGCACGAAATCACCGAGTACCGAGCGAGCACGATCGAGATCGATGATCCCGCGGTGGGTCCGAAGTCGTTCTGCATCGAGTGGCCGGATTGGTGCCCCGTGACCGACCTGGTTACCTCGACTGTGTTCGCCATGGCTCCGATCGACGAGAAGCTTCGCGATGACTTCGACGCCCAGTTCGATCGCATCGCAAAGGCGTTCACCGAGATGGAGCGTACGCTTCCGGTGCCTCGAACAGCCGGGGTGCGCCGCATTCGCGACACGGCCACGAAGATTGTCTCATCCGAGCACACGCCGGACCCGGCGAGCGCAGTGATCTCTGCCCTTCTGCCAGAAATCGAAGGACGGCGTGCCGACAACTGCAGCCTGAACACTGTTGCATTCCTCATGGATTACTACGGTCAGCCCTACGATCTCGAGGCGTTGTCGCAGCAGTTGGGCATCGGGGAGAGTCGCGAACTGGTTACGAGTCTTCTCTCGGTAAAGAACGTTCTCGTCGCCAACGGGCTCGAAGTCTCGAGCTACAAGAACACAGCGGCCGCAGAGATCATCGATTTCTCACGCGACCATCCCATCGCGTTTCACGTGCGTTACAGAGAAGACTTGCCGGCCCACTACCTCGTCGCTATGGGAGGCGATGAGAAGGGGACTTACATCGTCGATCCTCTCCACGGTGAGGGGTACTTGACGCGCGACGAGTTCGACCAGCGGTTCGGTCGAGCGCTGACCGGCCTCTGCTTGGCCGTCCAACCGCAGCGCTTTGGCGCCCTCACTTTGGAGCCGAACCTCGGCGTTCATACCGTTGACATGGGCAACTTAGACGAGGGCAATCTGTACTACCAAGTCGAGGTTCCGTTGCTCAACCTCACCGACGATCCGGTTCGCATTCTCAAGTCCACCGGGTCATGCAATTGCTTCAAGGGAGTGACTCCGCACGTTCTGCCGCCGAACGACGAAACGATAGTCACGTTCACCTTCAAGTCGGGCACGTTCGGAGTTGGACAGGTCTCGAAGACCGTCGCGTTGAAGTTGGACGACGAGGACGTCAAAACCGTAAACCTCGACTTTCAAGCGCGCGTCAATCCGCTCCCGTTGGAGCGCAAGATCACCTGGTTCCCCGCCACCGTCCGTTTCGGACCGTCCTCCGGGTCGAAGCAATCTTCGACGTCGGCATCCTTCGTCGTTCCGCGCGGTGTGTCGCTCGACGTGGCAAAGTCGCAAACGGAGTTCGTTCTGGTGGAGCCCGTCAGTCGAGGGCACGTGTCCGGACTCGATCCACGCGACCTGGTTCGGTATCGGTTGACGCTGTTGACAGACGACACTCCGGAGTTCGTCGAGTTGTCCGTGAGCGCGGGTTCCCAGAAGATCATTCAGGTTCCGGTGTCGGGCGGACGTACGCTCAAAACGGCGATCCCAGGCGTTCCCACAATGGTTGAAGGGGGATCCCGATGAAGAACTCGATCGCGGCCTTGTTCATCGCGGTGATGGCCGTCGTTGCAATAGTCGTGGTCGCGGGTTTGGGCCGAGGTGAGTTCGCTTCGAGCGATCGCGCTTCGACTGTTCACGTCGACAGCGAGGACGCACCGCGGGAAGTTGTCGACCAGTCCGCGTCGGACACTCTCGCCCCCGTCCCCGCTCCCGTGCTCGAGGAGCGACCGAGTCCCAGCGCTTTGCTCGCGGTCTCGGTCGAGGGCGTTGACGGTCGCGCGGTAGCGGGGGTCGAGATCTCGGCCGTGAGTACGGACGGCAACGTTATCGAGGCCGCCACGAATGGTGAGGGGCACGCGACGTTGACGCTTCGAGACGGGACCGGCTATCGCGTGAGTGGTCGTTCGACCGAATCCGTCATCTCGACCGTCGACAGTCGGGCGGGGCTATGGGTCGTGGCGGGGCTGCGAGAGTCGGTGGAGTTGATCGCTCACCGTTGCGGGACGGTGGTCGTCGAAGTGAACTCGCCCGTTCCGTTGCAGGGCCGACGTGTGACGATCGAAACGGCCTTGGGGCAGATAAAGAGCCGTCAGCCGTGGTCGCCGGAAGAGCGTACCGTTCGATTGCGCCCGGGAACTCATCGAGTTCGCGCGTTCACCGACGACCGTGAGTTGACGTCGGTGGAGTTTGACATGACCGTTTCTCTGGGATCGGAGCACGAGATCGAGCTGGAGCTGGCCCCCGCGTGTCGTTTGGTGGGGACAATGGTGCTGCCGGAGGATGAGCGGTCGTGTCGCGCCGAGGTTCGGTGGCGGCTTCACGATTCGAATCCCGAGTCGGCGCGTCGACTGTTCGTCCCGAGCGGTGACGGTTCGTTCGCGGCTCCCGAGGCTTTGGAGGCAGGGACCTATGTCGTCAGCGCGTCACGGGATTTCAACGGCGGGGCCGACGTCGAAGTCGTGGTGGAGTTGCCGAACCCGGAACCGATTCGACTCGAGCTACCGCCCTTGTCGCGCGACGAAGTTCTAGTGGCTTGGGTGTTCGACTCGGATGGGCAGCTGCTCGCGGACGTAGGCTTTCATTCATGGGAAGCGTCGGCGGGCCCCCTCGGAGTGGCGAGCTCGCGAATGCGTGATGGGAGTCACTGGCTGTTGTTGTCGTCAGATCGTCGTGCGGTCACCACCTCGCTCACCGCCGGCTCCAAGCAGTTCGGTGAACGAGATCTTCCGATGACGTCTGGTGATGCGTTGGAGTTTCGCTTCGATGCGAAGTGCCGAATCGAGATCTCCATCATAGGTGCTCCGGATCTCTCCCTCTCGGCACGATTGTCCCCGTCGGACAGTCGCAGCGGGCAGCCCGCGATCGCGGTGCAAGACGGGCTCGTCGTGTTCGAGTCCTACCCCGGACCTCACCGGCTCGATCTCTTCGCCTCGACTCCGGGCGGACAGCACTTGGTCAGCAAGCAGGACTTGAAGGTGACGATCGGAGATCAGCGAGTTCCCGTCAACCTCCCCCGATTGGCCACGGTCGTCGTCACTTCCACTCAGTTCAGGGAGAACGAATCCGTCATGCTCTACTCCAACGAACGAGAGACGATGATTCCAGCGACTACGGAGCCGGGAAGCGACGGCCAACGCATCGTCTTCACCGCCGTCCCACTCGGCGACTGGATGCTCATACGCAGCGCACCCGGTGCTCGTTCCGTCCAACAGACCGTGACCGTCGCAGGGGATGTTGAGCTCGAACTCCACAGTCCGATCGCCCTGAGCGGGGCGCATTGAGGTGAGCTTCGTCGACTTCGTTTCTCGGCGTTCGTCAGCGAAGCCGGACGCGCCTCGACCACTCTCTGGAGTCATCCAAAGTGTCGAGTGGCTCAGCGAGGTATCGTTCGCGGGCCGATTCCAGATCGCCGGAGTGATCGATCCACCCGTTTTCGAGGGCGATCTCATCCGAGTATCCAGGAAGCAGCGTGCGATATCCGAACGGGATGTCGCGCCCCATCAGTTTGGCGACCGGTTCGATGATGCACGTGGTGCAGTTGTTGGTCGCGGTGTTGTAGAACTCTGGTCTTGCGCTAATCGCGATGGCTCGCTCGAGAAGTGCGACGAGTAGGCGCCTGCTCTGCTCCGGCGTGGCGTTCGAGCGATAGATGTGAACCGGGTTGCGGCGATGGTTGAGGCGCAGCGCAATCAGGTCCTGCTCGTCGCCAATCACCAGCATGAGTTCGAAGCGTCGAACGAGACCGGACCACGGCGAGAACTTCTCACCCTGCTCTCGCCGAATCTCGGCGGAGATGGCGAGGTAGCGTCCGTCCGAGAACCGCCAGCTCAAGAAGGTATGGGCGGAGCCTCGCCACTCGCCGTCGAACGGCTCGACCACGAAGTCGACGGACTGCACCTCTCGGAGATCGTAGGTCCGGCTCTCCCAAACTAAGTCGAAGTCGGTGGTCGAGCGATAGCGCGCGTTGCGAACGTTCTCGATCTCGACCGTGTCTCCGTCGATCGAGACAACCGGCAGCTTCGCCTGGTCGGGCACCCAGTCCCGATCGTGGGACGGGGACGCGAGCATCCAGAAGCCGGCCACCACCAAACTGGCCGTCGACGCGATCGCCAGCCACCGTCTATTGCGCCCCCGACTCCTGGCCCCAGAGAGAAAGAGTGCGCACCAGATCGCCGCCAGCGGGTAACCGAGCACCGGTCGGTCGGTCATACCGTGGCCCAGAATTAGCGCTCCCCACGCTATCCAGGCGACGAGGATAAACACGCTGAACACGATGGCGGCGCTGCGAAGAATACGGTTCATGTGCTCTCTATCGAACGAGGTTTGCCAAGCTTACCTACGCATTCGAGGATTTGCTCAACCGCTGAAGAACTTGACGGAGCGCCGCTTCTTCCCGCGCGCCGGAGAAGTGATCGACGATAGAGTCTCGCGCGGCCTTGCGCACCTCGGCCTTGCGGGCGTCGGGGAGGTCGAGCACTTCGAGCGCCGCTTCGCCGAGTCGGTGGAGCTCGGACTTGGACACCATGAAGCCGTTGTCATCGTGACGGATGACTTCCGGGATGCCACCGGCGTCGCTGGCGAGCGTGAGGACACCGGTCGACAGTGCCTCCAGCACGGCGTTCGGCATTCCATCCCAGATCGACGGTTGCAGGGTGAGATCACACAACCGTAAGTGCTCGGCCACTTCGCTTTGATGTTCCAGGTGGCCGGTGATCAAGATGCGTTCGACGTCGTCGCGATGATCGAGCGCATAGGTCGCGAGTTCGGTCTGTTCGCGCGGACGCGCCTCTCCGATGACCAAGAAGCAAGCGGGGCGGTCGCGTCGAATGTGGGTGAGCGCTTGCAGAAGGAACGGGAACCCCTTCTTCTGACGCAGTTCTCCGCAGAACCCTATGACCACTTCGTCCGGACGACAGCCGAGTTGCTCTCGCAGCGCTTGGTTGGGTGGCCCTGGCGCAAACGTCTCGACATCGACGGAGTTGGCGACGACTTGGCAATTCACCGGGCGACGCAGTAACCGGTCGATCTTGGTGGCGAGGTCTTGCGACACTGTGGACACCACGTCGGCGCCGTCGATCGTCCACGTCAATCGAGCGAAGTCACCAGGTGGAAACGTGAGCCGGTCGACGTCGTTGCCTCGTGCGCTGACCGTCACCGGCACGTCGATCGATCCGGCAAAGTGCACCGCCAAGAAACCAGCCGGGAACAGGTAGTGCCCCCAAACCGCGTCGAAGTGGTGATCGCCGTGCAGCCAGTCCAGCACGTTGGTGGCGTACTGCAGAGAGAAGTCGAGCTTGCCGAAGAGCCCGAGCCGGTGAACGCGGATGACCCCGCCTCCGTGTTCCATCTCTGTGGATTCGAGCGTACCGGGCGCCAGCGTTCGCGTCAGCGCGAGCACGTGAACCTCGACCCCGAGCCGCGTCAGCGTTTTCGCGGTGCGATCCGCGCTGCGGGCGACACCGCCGACATCCGGGGCGAACCGTTCGGTGATAAGCAGTAAGCGCATGGCTGGCTCCTGAGAGAACGTTGGATGAGCGATTGCCCACGATCACGAACGACGTCCCAGGGGTCAAGCTCAACGTTCAGCCTTGCGTCGTCGTCGGGCGTGTGCACGATTGTCGGCACGCCGTCACGTGTTGTGCGTGGGGAGGAGTTGACAAGTGCGAGCGACGAGTCGCAATGCTTTCCGGACCGAGCCTCCGGTGTATCTCATGTCGTGCGCGCTGCCGGGGATCGCGTCTTGGCTCGTTTTTGTGGTGTGGCTCTGCCTCCCGAGGGAGAACGGATTCGGGTGGGCACTCGTGCTTATCCCGGCGGTGCTCTTTCTCTTTGTCGTATCTGCGATGAGTTCGTTGGTCGCGTTGTTTCTCGTTGGACCGTGGCGCGTTCGGCTCATCGTTCTGGCCACCAACGCAAGCTTTCCGGCGTGGGTGTATCTGTACCTGTTAGCACTTCGGCGAGCCTACGTTGCAGTATGACACGGCGGCGACTTCGCTCGCGCGCTACTCCGGCACCAGCCACGTCACCAACTGCGGGAACATGATCACGGCGAGCAGTGCGAGTACCTGCAGGATGATGAACGGCACGACGCCGCGGTAGATGTGCGACGTGCGAATCCCCTCCGGGCAAACCCCCTTTAGGTAGAACAGTGCGAAGCCGAAGGGCGGGGTCAGGAACGACGTCTGTAGGTTCATGGCGATCATGACGCCGAACCAAGCGGGGTGGACTCCGAAGGTGTCGATGAAGACCGGGGCCAAGAGTGGAACCACGATGAACGAGATCTCGAAGAAGTCGATGAAGAAACCGAGTCCGAAGATAGCGAGATTGGCGAGGATCAACGCGCCGACGTAACCGCCGGGCAGCTGCGTCAGCATCTCCTCGATCCAGACGTCGCCGTTGAAGCCGCGAAAGATCAGCGTGAACGCGGTCGATCCGACCAAGAGAAACATGACCATTGAGGTGAGCTTGGTCGTCGCTTGCATCGTTTCGATCAGCCGCTTCCAGGTGAATCGGCCCGCGAGCAGGGTGAGCACCATCGCTCCGACTGCGCCGAGCGCGCCCGCTTCGGTCGGGGTGGCGACGCCGCCGAAGATGCTGCCTAGCACAATGACGATGAGGGTCAGCGGGGGGAGCAGGACGAACGCGACACGACGCAGGAGCTGGCCGGTCGACAAGCCGCGGTCCTCGATCGGAAGGGCGGGGGCGCACTTCGGTCGCAGAGCGGCGGTGATGGCGACGTAGAGGCCGAACAAGGTGGCGAGCATGATTCCGGGGGTCAGTGCTCCTCGGAACAGATCGCCCACGGATGTGCCGAGTTGATCAGCGAGCACCACCAACACCACGCTTGGTGGAATGATCTGGCCGAGGGTGCCCGACGCGGCGATGACACCGGTGGCGAGTTCCTTCTGGTATCCGTAGCGCAGCATGACCGGCAGCGAGATCAACCCCATGGCGACGACCGAGGCGCCGATCACTCCGGTCGCGGCGGCCAACAACGCGCCGACCACCACCACCGCCAGCGCCAGTCCGCCGCGCACCGGTCCGAACAGTTGCCCGATGGTTTGCAACAAGTCTTCGGCGAGCTTCGACTTCTCGAGCGTCGTCCCCATGAAGATGAAGAACGGCACCGCGAGTAAGACTTGGTTCTTCATGATGCCGAAGATGCGACTGCTGAGCGCGGCGACGTACGGCCAGCTGAATTCGCCGAGCTGCACTCCAATCGTGGCGAAGATGAGCGCAATCCCCGCCAGGCAGAACGCCACCGGGTATCCGGAGAAGATGCAGAGCAGCAACGCCACGAACATGATGGGCGCGAGCCATTCGACGATCATAGGCCCACCTGCGTCGTCGTCTCGCCGGTGGGCTCCTGACGAACGCCTCGAATCGTCGCCCACTGCTTGATCGACTCCGATATGCCTTGCAGCGCCAGTAGTGCAAAGGCGATCGGGATCAACGTCTTCACCGGGTATCGCCACAACCCGCCGGGGTCGGGAGAGACTTCGAGTTCGGCCCACGAACGTCCGACGAGCCCCTTGAACTCCCAACCCGCGTCGGTCGACACCGGCCCGATCGACGACCACACGACGTAGAGGCAAAACGGAATCAGAAAGGCGAAGTGTCCGATGAGATTGATCCACGCCCGGGTCTTCGGGCCGAACCGATCATAGGCAACGTCCACTCGGACGTGGGCGTTCTGCTCCAGCGTGTACGCGGCGCCCAACAAGAAGATGAACGCGAACAGGTACCACTGCAGTTCGACCATGCCGTTGGAGGTGAGCGTCATTCCCAGCGAGCTACCAACCTTGCGGGCGATCGTATTCAGCGCGCCGACGAGGACGACGATCAGCATGGTCCAGAACACGATCCAGCCCACACCTCGGTTGAGGCGGTCGATCGTTCGCGAAAGTGCGGAGAGGAAACCCATGTCGACTGTCTGTCGCGTGTAGTGAAGTGGACGCGGCGGAGTGTCGAAGAAGGGCCCGGTGATGTCAACGGCAGCGTGATGTTAGCGGCCGTCTGATGTCCGCGGCAGTGTTGATCTCCCAGCACCACGGCTTCGACCGAACATTGACCTCAACGCTTCCGGTGAGCCTCGACGTCGCGGCGCGTCGTCGGATCTGGCTCGATCTCGCCGTGGAGAACCACCCGCTCGAACTCGTGATCGTTCAGATGATCGAGCGCGGTGGAAATGGTCACTCGACCGACGGCCATCGCATACGGGTCGATCTCGTAGATCGCCGTGTTCTTGGCGAACCTCTCGACCGAGAGGCGCATCGGCGTTTCGCCTCAGCCCGGGTTTCGTGCTGGCGTGATGACTCCGTCGACCCCGGGGATCGCCGCGATTTCGTCGACCGGGCTCCCGCGTTCGCACAGAACGATCACCAAGTCGTTACGGGTGGCGAGTACCGGTGCGTGCTTCCACGCACTCTGCAGCTCCGGCACCACGCGGAACCGGCCGACGTCATCGCGGTGCGGTGTGAGGGGGCGGTACTGCATGAGTCCGACCACGCCGATTTTGACCCCTCCGCGGGTGAACTCCGCGGTCGGCGCGAAGCACGGTTGGCTCGTCGATAGGTCGATGAGGTTGGCGCATAGGATGGGGAACTCGACTTGTCGGGCTAGCTGACGAACCCAGTCGATGCCCAAGAGCAAGTCATCGCTGCCGATGGAGAGGGCGTCGCAACCGGCGCGGTCGAGGGTGCGTGCGATGAGTTCCGCGCGATCCGCCAACTCGGGCATCCGGAACGCTGGGCTGTCGTGTTCACCGCGGTGAAAGAACGTCGACCCGACGTCGAAGTAGAGTATGTGGTCGTTGTGCGCGCGACGCTCTTTGACGTACGAGACGCGACGCGCCAGCGAGCCGACACGCGGCTGGCTCTTACGGTTGCGGTATCCGTCGAGGTTGCCGAACGTCCCCCCCGTGAAGAGAAGGTCGAGCGTGTCGGACGCGCGTGGCGTCGACGCTGGAGCCGGCTCGGGCGCTTGAATCGGCAGGGCTGCCGGAGCGGTCGAGCCGTTCCAGAGGGTCAGAGCGAGGATTGCGGTTCCGAGGAGGCCCATTTCAACTCCGTCTCTACTTCGGGTTTTTGACACGAGTCCCGCATAATAGTCTCGATTCGGAATCGAATCAGAAAAGAGGCTGCGAACGGCCGCGAGGCAGCGGTTATCCTTGCGTTCGTGAATGGGTTCGCCCCCCGGCGGCAATGCGGGTGGCAGTCGGCTACTTCAAGATCAATACAAATAGTTGGATGAGGCGAGGGTCGATCATGCGCGTCCTCTCTGTAGCAATGCTGACTCTGTGTTTTTGCGGCGCTCTGTCGGCGAACGAGCCGCCGAACCCGCCTGTCATCATGGAGCCCGAAGTCGACGGTCAAATCGTCAATCCGTCCGACGTTCACATGGAGACCGCGCCGTTCTCCGATCCTGATCCGGGCGACGCGCATTTCTGTTCCGACTTTCAAATCATCGTCGTGAGCACGGCACAGGTCGTTTGGTCGGCGCCGTGTATCACCGGTCTCGAGTCGGTGCACGCTCACTTCGGTGACGGGTCATTCGTCGGTGCGTTGGCCGGCGAGACGCAACTCGAACACGACACGGAGTACCGGTTTCGCGCACGTCACCGCGACGACTCCGGAGAGGCGGGTACCGATTGGAGCGCGTGGTCCGAGCGTACCTTTGTCACCGGCCCGCCGACGCAGATCTTCCCGCTCGAGAGCGACGACGTGCTGGATGGCTCCGATCCCATGTGGACCGACGAGCTGGGACAGCCGGTGATCCTTCCCGACTCTTCCGTTCCCGCGTCGCTGATGCTCGAAACGAGCGAAGGCTTGCTGCTGTCGTTCGAGGCGATCGCCGGCCCCGTCAATCTCGTCATCAACCCACCGCTCTTGTCCGAGCACGGTGCCGTACGCGTGCGAGTGCTCGCGGGTGATCTCCCCGGCGGCTTGACGCTTCCCGCGAGTGAAGTCAGCTACACCGATGATGAAGAGCAAGATCACGTCATCTATCTGCCGTCGATGCAGGTGCCGAGCGGGGACGAGCTTCAATACTGGGTCTCTTCGGTGGGGGCGTCGTACGTCGCGCAGCCGTCGCAGGTCGATCCAGACTTCTCCGAGTTGGCGCAGGGAATTCCGGTTCCGTGGATCGTGAACCGTCCCGGATACAAAGTCGAAATCGTTGCGAGTGGCTTCCGTCTTCCGGTCAACGTTGCGTTTCATCCGAACCCCGGTAGCGATCCTAGCGATCCGGTGTATTACGTTTCGGAGCTGTACGGTTCGATCAAAGTGGTCACGCAGGACGGAACCGTGTCCGACTACGCGAGCGGGCTGCTCAACTTTACGCCGACCGGCGCTTTCCCCGGATCGGGCGAGCAAGGGTTGACCGGGCTCGTCGTCGAGCCCGCCACCGGAGATGTCTTCGCGGCCATGCTGTACGACGCGGGCGGGCCGCACTATCCGAAGGTCGTGCGCTTTTCGTCTCTCGACGGGGGATTGACCGCGTCGAGCGAGACGATCGTTTTGGACATGCCTGGCGAACCGCAGGGGCAGTCCCACCAGATCTCCAACTTGTCCTTCGGTCCCGACGGCAAGCTTTATGTGCACATGGGCGATGGGTTCGACGCGTTCACTGCGCAGAACCTCGACTCGTACCGAGGCAAGATCTTGCGCGTCAACCTCGACGGGACCGCGCCCGTTGACAACCCGTTCTACAACGCAGCCGGCGGCATCAACGCGCGTGACTATGTGTTTGCCTACGGTGTTCGCAACCCATTCGGCGGAGCGTGGCGCCCCGAAGACGGCTTCCACTACGAGGTCGAGAACGGGCCGAGCACCGATCGCTTCGCCAAAGTGATCGCCGGCCAGAACTACGGCTGGAATGGCTCCGATAGCAGCATGAGCCTGAGTGCGCTCTTGACTTGGGCGCCAGCGGTGGGGCCGACCAACATCGCCTTCGTCGATCCGACGCTGTTCGGTGGCAGCCTTTTCCCGATCGACCTTCAGGGGCACGCCTTCGTGGCGGATTCGGGGCCGACGTGGGCGTCCGGTGTTCCGAGTCGAGGGAAGCGCATCCGTGAATACGTGCTCGATCCGGCGGGCGACTTGGTGGCCTCATCCGGGGGCCGGACGGAGGGGCCGTTGTCCTTTATCGAGGTCTTTTCCAAGGCCACGGACGCGATCCAACAGGGCGCCTTCAGGCGCGGGGCGAATATGGGCGTCTTGAATGTGGAGCACCCCGACATCGTGCGCTTCATCAAGTTCAAAGATGACTTGAG
>JAJFFE010000165.1 GCA_021776775.1 Planctomycetota bacterium
AACGGAGACCGAGACGACCTGACTCTGAGCACCGGCGACGTCGTCCACCCGTAACGTCTGTGCCGGGTCTTCGATCATCGGTTCCGGATCCGAACAGGGGATCGAGCACCCGAGCGGTAGCCCGGCGATTTGCGGGCCACAATCGTAAGGTCCCGGCGCGGCAAACGGAGGAGCGGAACCAGTGATGAAGAAGTAGATCGCAACCATGTCTTGACTGTCGGGGCTTCCGTCAGCGTTGGCGTCTGCAGCCGCCCAGCAGGTGCCCGAAGGTACTCGCCATGATCGCGTCTGCGATCGTCACGTACCCGTCCACGTCCACGTCGCCTCGACGAAAGTCTTCATCTTGCGAGTGAGCGGTCGCGACTGGAACGGCAAGAGACGTCAAACAGAGCACCCAGATCGAGAACAAGTCAGCTCGGAACATGGCATTCGGCCTTTCACGGCAATCGATTGATGTCGGAGCTTGCCCGCCTGACGAAGAAGGGTGCACGGTCTGAGACTTACAGGTTCTCACGAAAAATTGAGCGGAGCTGGCGGTGATGTGTGTCACCACATTCTGGACTTTCCCGGCGGTCGCAAGAATAGGGGGCGGTCGACACGTCGCGGAAGCTAGCGTGTTTGTCCCGCGCCTCGGTCATAGGGTCTCTGTGCGGAGTTGGCCGCCGGAGTTCGTTTGCCAGTACCGGCCGGTCTCGACGTGCAGGCAAGTGAGCCATCCACCGCGATCGGGGTCGGTATCGATGCAGATTGCATGGCCGAGGTTGAGCGGGACATGAGACTTTTGCGCCGTATGGCCGCAGATCATGACCTTGCCCGATTCATGGGGTTTGGGAGTACCGAACTTCTTGTGGATGAGAGTGAACGGCAACTGCTGGTCGATCGGGACGTCGGCCTCGAGGTTGGCGTGAACGAAGATGTGGGTATCGGTCTCGAGGTAGTTGCGGTTCTTACGAAGAAACTCCCAGTGGGAGTCCGGAACATCGTCGAAACCGCCCGGCCCGTACGACTCCAGAGTTGCGCCGCCGCCCCACGCTTCGAGCCAGTGGGCAAGTTCGGTGTGATCGATGCGCGCGAGGAAGAACTTCTCCTCGTGGTTGCCCGAAAGAAAGGTGACATCGAGTTCCGACGGGAGCGCGAGGAGGAAGTCGATCACACCCTTCGAGTTCGGCCCACGGTCGATGTAGTCGCCGATGAAAACAATGCGATCCTCGGGCTGGGGATCGATGACTCCCCAGAGTTGCTCGAGGGGCGCGAGGCTGCCGTGAATATCACCGATGGCGAGTGTTCTCTTCATAACGGCGCGATCTAACCTTTGTGGATCTAATGACGTCAAAGTACGCGCGACCGCCGGTGACCTAGGCGTCCGGTCGGCGCCGCAGCGAACACGCGGAGGAATCGCGGCGATCCCGTACGGCTACCTCTCGATCAACGCGATCAAGCGATCGACACACTCCTTCACGAACTCCGGGTCCTCGGCGTGCGTATCGCGCTCGACAACTTCTATGGCGCCGGGCAACGCGCTCTTGAGCGTGGAGAAGAACTGAGCGTCGCCTTCGGCGTCGCGTAGCTGGCCCCCCTCCATCGCGTAGCGACCGGTCCCCGCCAGCGGCAGCATCATGACCGCGTTCTTGGTGGTCGACTGCAGGCGTCGGCCGATGTCCTCCGCGACTTGCACGAACTCGTCGGGCTTGAGCCGTGGAACGAAGACCACCGGGTTGTGGAACACGTAATCGTGATCCTTGTACTTATCCGGCACCGTGTTCGGCGGAGAGACCAAGACCCCGAGGTGTTCACAACCTCCGGGACAAAGAACTTGGGGAATGCCGAGTTGACCGGCCACCGTCAATCGCTCTGGTCCGCCGGCCCGAAGTCCTTCGAACACTTCGTCCGCGATCTCACCCATCGCGTAGTCGAAGACCGCGCCGATGACGCCCTGCTTCATCAGCTCTTCCATAGCACGACCGCCGGAGCCGACGGCGTGGAAGATCACCACTTCGTAGCCGCGTTCCTCGAACAGCTCGAGCGCGTGCATCGCGCCCTTCGTCAACACACCAAGGTTGGACATCCCGATGAGCGGTTTATCGCGGACGCCCGTATCGAAGGTGAGCTCAACCTGCGCCATGCCGTGCGCAGCTCCAGCCGCGTTGGCGAGGATCTTCCGGGTAAACGAGTTGAGCCCGAGGATGTCGCCGACCGAAAACATCATGGTGATGTCTTTGATGCCGACGTACGGCGAGGTGTCTCCCGACGCCACCGTCGACACCATCACCTTCGGCAATCCGTACGGTAGTGTCCGCATCACCTGCGAGCACACCGCAGTGCCACGAAGCCCGCCCAGACCGAGCACGGCGTCGACGCTCCCATCGGCCACGCGCGAATGCATGAGGGCCGCCGCGCCCGCACCGATGATGCGCCCCACTTCCTCCTGATCGCTGTTCTTCGACAGAACCGCCAAGCTGGTGCCGGCCGCTTCCGACACTTCGGCCGCGGTGATGTCGGCGGGGGTGGTCGGTTCGCCGTAGACCCCGAGATCGACGAGAAGTGCTTTCGATCCGAGCTTCTCGATCTGCTCGCGAATGAACCCCGCTTCGTGGCCCTTGGTGTCGAGCGTAGCCAGCACGGCGATGGTCTTGGTCATGATCGACCTCCGGCTCGAGACTCAGGGAAGCGCAGCGCGGCGAACTGCGCTGCGGTTTCGGACACAGCCCGCTCGATCGGCAATCGCTCCGTCGACGAACCCGTCCAGAAGCCATCGCAGGACG
This sequence comes from Planctomycetota bacterium, assembly GCA_021776775.1. Classification (GTDB taxonomy): domain Bacteria; phylum Planctomycetota; class UBA8108; order UBA1146; family JAJFFE01; genus JAJFFE01. The sequence goes on from JAJFFE010000165.1 coordinate 2,763, forward strand.
TGTGGTCGAGGATGTACTGCGCGTCTTCCGGGTTCTCCATCGCCGCCCCGTGAGCAACGAGAATAATGTCCGACTTCAATGCGCGTAGCTGTTGGTTGGCACTCTCGGTGCGGCGCGCGGTCTCGTCGATCGTTTCGCCCGAGTCGTAACCCCGAATACCACCCTTCGTGGTACCCGCGTGATAGCAGAAAATGTCGGGCTGCGCGTCGCGGACCAACTGCACGCTGTCCTCTTCGTCGAACGCCAGACCCACGGTGACCATGCCCATCTCCTTGGCCACCTGAAGCATCTCGACCTCGTGTTCGAACGTGACGCCACTCTTGCGTAGAACGTCGAAGACCTGGCTGTCCTTGTCGACGTAGCTGATCGAAGGCCCGATGTTCGAGATCGAGAACACGCCCATCGCCTTGAGATCGTTGATCACCATCACCATGTCCTTGAGCGGATCGTTGGCGTTGACGCAAGCGCAGATGAACGCGTCACCCTTGATCGCCGGCATGATGTCTTCGCGCGTGTAGCGCATGGTCTGCTCGTTGGAATCGAGGATCGGCCACAACATCGACATGGTGCCCATCCCGTTCGAACGCAGTCGGGCGCCCGAGAACGTGTTGATGCAATCGACACCGGCCTTCTCGAGCAGCTGCGCCACTAGGCCACTGCCGGCGCTAGCGATAAAGAGCGGTAGGTTCTTGGCCATCTTTGCGCGCAACTTGGCCAGGATTTCTTCGCGGGACGTTCGGGGGACGATCAAGGTCTTCTCTCGCTCTCCAGATACCAGCACTACAACGTCGGGAATGTGGCAGCGTAGGAGTTCCCGCGCAACGGGTCCAGACGAAACGACATCGGGTCCGCACTCGCCGAGCCCATCCCGATCGGCCGGGCGCCGCCCCCGGCTGGCGAGAGAGCCGGAAACAGAATCTGAAGATTCGATGCGTCCGTTCGCCGCGTCTTCCGCATGGCGTTCAGGATCGCGGTGCCCTAGGGCTACCAAGGTGAGGTGGTGAAGTTCGCAAGTCCGACTGGGCCTTCCCGGAGAGCGCCGCGGTTGGGTCCACCACCGCCGAGCGATGCCACGTTGGGATGTGACGTGCCGGAGTATTGAGTGCTGTGTTGTTGAATGCTGTGTGTTGAGTCACCGATCGTCGAGCAGAACGTTCGGACTCCGGCGCGGCGACCGCCTCCGGACGGTGGCCGCTCGGGGCATGCTGTGGTTCCATCGCGTTTGACCGTTTGCGGATTGCCCGTTTGACTCATTGACCCTTTGACCTGGCCGAAGGCATCACCCCACGCGATCACCG
>JAJFFE010000166.1 GCA_021776775.1 Planctomycetota bacterium
ACCGTGAGCGGCGGTCTTCGACGGAATCTCCCCATTCGTAATCCTCAACGAATCCACCAATTCGCCTGCGAATTCCGAACAGCAATCTTCCGCCGAACTCCACCACTCACCGCACCTGCACTTTCCGGCCGCACCTCTAGAACACCCAAGGTCGCGCTTGCTTGATCGCGAGACGGCCGTCCTCGGTCACCTTGAACTCGACCTCAATGGCGAACCGGGCCTCGGCCTCGATGCCGTAGAGCGATCGAAATTCACGGTGGATCGTCTTCAAGTGCCTGCGAATCTTGTTGAGCTGAACGGGGTCGAGGATCGACTTCTCTCCGTCGACGCGATTCGAACGTCGGATGACGACGTCGTCTCGGGGGAACCGCGGGCTGATCAGGAGCTCTTCGGGGATCGACTCCGCATCCGGGTTGGTGACGAGATCGTCTCCGACTTGAGTGTTGAGATAGTACATCCGGCCCTTTTGCTCGCCCGTCCGATAGAGGATGTCTTCCGTGACGGCTACGCCATTGGCGAGTTCGTCGGCGTAGTTGGCGTGAACGACGACCCCCATTGCGGTCGCGAAGTGATCCACTCGGAAGAACTCGCGCTCCTCGTAAGCACGGAAGTTCCACAGGCTCGCGTAGACCTGTTTGATGGACTTGGAGAGGTGCCCCTCGCTCGGCTTGTGCGTGAACGAATCGTAGAGCCCCGCCCCGCTGAAGCCGGGAAGGTCTTCGTTGTTGGTGCTCGACCGGCAGCGCAACGACGCACCGTGTGGCGACGAATTCTGAAGCTGGCTCAGGGCTCGCGCCATCGCGGCCGGCACCTGCCCGCTCTCCAATCGCTCGCGAAATCGCTGCAGCGCAGCCTCCCGAACCTCGGTATCCCCCTGGAACGCGGGCGAGTCTCGCATCGCTCGCGCTTCTTCGTAGAAGCCGTTGTGATTCATGAATGTGTCGTAGAAGTGAAACGGGATCGCGAAGCCATCGGGTGTGAGTTCGTTTGGAAGTCCCATGCGGCGGAGGGCCGCCAAGTTGGCAACCTTGACGCCGAAGCTCGACGAGTGGCCGAATTCGATCTCGGCGAGCGGGCGGATCTCGGTCACCGAGAGGTCTCGCTTCGGCAGCTGGGGCTTCGCCGGACGGGACCCAGCGAAGTGTGAATTCACCTCTTCGACCGTGGCCTCGCGGATCTCGAAACCGTCGTCCGCCACCCGGTAGTACACGTACTTCCCGATGAGAGACCGGATGGTCTCGTTCTCGGCGGCCCGGTGGATGTAAGCGTTGGGAACGTCGTCCTGAATCGCGCGTAGGTTGACATGGGAGAGCGGCGTCTGCATCGCGGCGCTGATGACTCCCGCCACGCGAGGCATCTCGTTCGGTAGCACCTGACAGATCACAATATCTCGGGGGCCCGGACGGTCTTCGGGCGACATCAGCCGCAAGCGACCGAACGACTCGGCGGGGTGTAGCGGCAGAAAGCCAACGTTCGAATAGAGCTGTTCGGTGAGGATGACGGGTAGATCGGCTGACTCGTACCGGGACTCGTCCTTCTGGTGTTGATCGACCGCAGCTTGCATCGGGTGGTAGGCCAGCCGACCGCGAAGAACCGGAGCCTCTGCCTGCAGAGCATCGTAGGCGAGCTGATCATGTCGAATGGGTGCGACTTCGGAAGGTCGAACTCGAACGTGTATAGCCCTACCTGGCCATTCGGTGCCATGAGTCGTGGGCGACGGACCAGCACTCCTCGCATCCCGTCTCTGGCTCGGCCACCGATATTGCGCATGAACGTCATGTGAGTCGGATGGGTCTCGGTATTGATGAAGTACACCTGCGGAGTTTTCGTGCCCGCCCCGATGATTTCGAACTTCACGAACTCCTGCCCCTTCAGATGGGGCATGACCATTCCCTTCTTGTACGACAACTTCTTGAACGTCGCACGGTCCGCAATAGTGCTCGTCCCGTCCTTGGGATCGACCTCGGAGGGATCGAGTAGTCGGTCCGGCCTCGTACGACTTTCGCCGCGTGCTGGGCGACCGGAACCTCGCCCCATGCCTCCCGAGTCCATGTCCCAGTCGCCCATGTCCCAGTCGCCCATGTCGTCCCACCCGGAGCGAGAGTGTGACCCCAATTCAGTCTTGGATAGCTCGCCGTCACCGTCGTCGTCGAGTAGCCGCAGCGCCATCGGCGCATTGTCGATCTCCTGCGGCGACAGCTTCCCATCGCCATTCACGTCGAGCGCCCTATTGAGCACGTTCCGACTATCGTAGTCGAATTGCCGAGCTTGAACGGTTCCGCCAAGCGCCAGCATGCAGACCGCGATCGTGAAGAGAGCCAGGGTGAGTGAAACCCGGACGGTATCGAATGGACGTTGCACCGAAGGTCCTTTCTCGCGTGATCAGAGCGGTCGATTATGCAAGACTCGCACGGGATTCAACACCGTTGCTTGCAGCGTTTCGGCATTGTCATGATCTTTGATCGCCGAGGAGCAAAGTTCACGTCACCACGTGCTACCGATGTGTTGCGCCCGGTAGCGCGAGCAAACGATCCAACTCGCTCGTACCTCAGCCACCGAGACCTGACCGGTAACGGATCATGCCGCGCCGTTCGCAGCCCCATTGTCGAAGCATATGCTCAGCGGCGGGTGCGCGGTTGCCGACCGCCCCGAACATCTTGCCGATCTTGGCCGGCGCCCGATCTTCCGCCAGGGTCGCGGTCACTCGGTGGAGCTTGTCGCTACAATCCGACTCCGCCCACCGTGCACGAAGAGGAGTCCTCTATGCGAGCCGCGACCTTTCAAGCGGTCGAATCGGTCGTCGTTACCGACAAACCAGAGCCGACGATTTGCGATCCGCGGGACGTGTTGGTCGACGTGGAGTTGGCCGGGTTGTGTGGGTCAGATTTGCATCCGTACTTCGGACGTGAGACTGGCCTCGACGTCGGTACCACGATGGGGCACGAACTGACTGGCAAGGTCATCGCCGTCGGGAGCGAGGTTCGAGACTTCTCGGTTGGCGACGAGGTGATCTCCCCGTTCTCGGCGTCGTGCGGTCGTTGTCCGCGCTGCGCGCGCCGGCTGTCGTCGCGTTGCGAGGAGAGCACGTTGTTCGGCTGGGTCTCCCATGGCGTCGGGTTAGAGGGTGCGCAGGCTGAGCGTGTTCGCGTGCCGCTGGCCGACGGAACGCTCGTCGCTCGGCCGCCGAGCTTCGGGGCCGTGGAGTCCCTGTTGGTCGGAGATGTCGTCGCCACGGGATACTTCGCGGTGACGCGCGCTTCGCCCGCCGCGGGTGATCTCGTGGCGGTCGTCGGTCTCGGTGCCGTCGGTCTGTCCGCGGTCCTCGTTGCGTGCGATCTCGGCGCGACCGTTGTTGCCTTCGACTCGGTCGCGGAACGGTTGCAGCGCGCCGAGGCGTGGGGAGCTATCCCGGTCGCGATCGATAGACACGCGAACACCGCGCAAATAGTAGAGGAAGCGCGGCGAGTCGCCGGCGGTGCGTCGCCGTCGCTGGTCGTCGAAGCGGTCGGTAGTTCGGACGCGATCCGACTGGCGGTCGAACTCATCGAGCCGGGGGGGTTCTTGAGCGTGGCCGGCGTTCACACGGATGCGCATCTCGCCGTGACCCCGACCGAGGCGTACGACAAGAACCTGACGCTCGCCATGGGGCGCTGCCCGGTGCGTTCGATTCTTCCCGAGCTCATCGATCGGGTTCGGGAGAGACAGCTTCCGATCGCCGAGCTGCTCACCCACGAGTTCCCGCTCGACGAAGCCGGAGACGCCTACCGGCTGTTCGGGGCGCGCGGCGGTGGAGTGATCAAGGGTGCCTTCCGACCGTGATGCGGCGGTTGACAAGGGCGGCGCGCCTGACCGCGACGATATCCAAGGGGCGCCTAACAAGCGTTCTAGGGATTGTTTGCGGAAAGTCACGAGAAGTTCGCTCGCGAACCCGAGGTCGTCGTCGACTCGGATTCGACCTTGAGGTATCGTCGATCGAATCCAAATCGCTCTGAATCCAACTCACGGTGAAGTTCTCTCCACGGAGGAGTTCCTATGCGACGCGCGTGCACGCTCATGTTCTTCATGAGCGCGTTCATTCTCGACGTTCGTACCCCGGTCTACGCCGAGCTACCGACCGGGTTTCAGCGCACCGTTCTCGCCGAAGGGTTGTGTCAGTCGAGTTGTCTCGCCGTCACCGCCGACGGGCGAGTCTTCGTGGGCCAGGTCGAAGGTATCATTCGTGTGATCGAAAACGACCTCATGCTGAGCACGCCGCTGATCGAACTCGAGGCGGAGTCGAGCAACGAGCAGGGGTTGTGCGGCATGGTGCTCGACCCAAACTTCGGGTCGAACGGTTTCCTCTACGTCTACTACACGACGCTAGTCGAAGAGCGTAATCGTGTGAGTCGATTCACCGTGGTCGGCAACACGGCGGCCCCGGCGACCGAGTTCGTCGTATGGGAGAACGAGCCGTCGTTGACGACATCGCACCAGGGTGGGGGGCTTGCGTTCGGGGCCGATGGAACGCTTTACATATCCACCGGCGACGACGGCTTCAGTGGATCGTCGCAACTGACGGATGCGTACCGCGGAAAAGTGTTGCGCGTTCATCCCGACGGGTCGATTCCTATCGACAACCCGTTCCTCGGAATGCCCGGGTACGCACCGGAGTTGTGGGCTCTCGGTCTGCGCAATCCGTACCGAATGACGTTCGATGAACAAGCCGGCGAACTTTGGATCGGCGACATCGGCTCGTCCGGCGGCGGGGCGTGGGAGGAAATCAACCTCGGAGTCGCGGGGGCCAACTACGGTTGGAACGACGGCGAGGGCCCCACTTGTTTCGTGTCGGACTGTGCGACGCACACCCCGGCGATTCATCAGTACGGGCATCTCGACTTGGAGTACGCCACCCCGACACTCAATGCGTGCGTCATCCTGGGCCCAGTGTACCGGGACGGTTCGTTCCCCGCCGAGTATCACGACAGCTTGTTCTACGGCGATTGGTCGGGCGAGTGGATTCGGCGATTGGTCTTGGGTGCGACCGGCGATGTCGTCGATGATGTCGTGTTTGATAGCGCGCCCGGGGCGGGAAGCATCGCCGACCTAGACGTCGGCCCCGACGGCTCGCTCTATTGCGTGACCGTCGGCGTTCCGTGGTGCATTCCAGCCGACGCCGGCACCGTCTACCGCATCGACTGGGTGGGTATCCCGCCGGTGGTCCTGGCCAGCGCCGACGTGACCGCGGGGCCGGACCCGTTGACCGTACAGTTCTCCAGCGCCGGTACGGAAGATCCAGACAGTGCCCCTTCGCCGCTGACATTCGCCTGGGATTTTGGCGACGGCGAGGCGTCGATCGAGCCCGCTCCGTCTCACGTCTACGCGACGGCGGGGAGTTACCTCGCGCGATTGATGGTCAGCGACGGATTGCACACGGTCGTCAGCGATTCGGTCGCGATCCTCGTCGGAGATCCACCGCAGATTCTCCGGGGGGACTGCAACAGTGACTCCGCGGTCGACATCGCGGATGTCGTGTCGCACCTCGGGCTGCTCTTCGCCTCGACCGGGGCGATTGGCTGTGACGATGCGTGCGACGCCAACGATGACGGAACGCTCGACATCGCCGACCCTATTCTGAGTTTGGCCGCTCTGTTTGTCAGCGGGACAACCTTGCCGGAGCCGTTTCCGACCTGTGGCTATGACACCGGCTTGGATTCGTTAGGATGTCTCGGCCCGACCTGCCCGTAGGCAAGTCGTCTTCCGCAGCTCGTTTCCTCAGCCAGGTCGGAGGAAAACCGCGTGACGTCACCCAAAGAGACCAGTTGGACCATCATTCAGAATGCGGGAGCCGGCGAGGAGTCGGCTCGTGCTGAGTTCGTTCTTCGCTATACGGACTTCATTCGCGCGTATCTCGGCCGGCGCTGGCGACGCGGTCCGCTACTTCAGTACCTCGACGATACCGTTCAAGACGTGTTCGTCGAGTGCTTGAAAGAGGGCGGCGTTCTGGAGAATGCGAATCCTGACCATCCCAGTGGCTTTCGTGCGTTCTTGTGCGGTGTCAACTTGCGCGTGGCGTGGCGTGCCGAGGACCGCTGGAAGCGAAATCGCGAAGAAGCTGCCGCCACCGCCATTCGAGATCTAGAACTCGACGACGCGACGCAGTCACAGGTTTTCGATCAAGAGTGGGCGAAGATGATCATGCGCGAAGCGGGTGCCCACCAGAAAGCGGAGGCTGCGGCCGCCGGTCCCGAGGCGCTCCGGCGGGTCGAACTGCTCCAAGTTCGTGTCGATGACGAGGTGCGCATTGGCCTGATCGCTGAGCAGTGGGGGGTTGAGGCGGAGTGGCTGCATCGTCAGTACCGCGTTGCTCGCAAGGAGTTCAAGGAGTCGCTGAGGGTTGTCCTTGCCCACCATCACGGCGGGAGCGTCGACAATATCGACGCCGAAGCGAAGCGATTGCTTTCGCTCCTCGGGTGACTTGCCGCGGTTTTGCCCTGATAATTTGAGAAACTCGCGCCGAAACCGCTGGCGAGTTGGAACCAGGACTCGAGCGCCCGTCGGTGACTCGAGCTACCGACAGGACTCCGCGGCCTGCACGGTGTTGGGTGACGCGGGCCGAAACTTCGGAGGAACCATGCTTCGCCTGTGTTCAATCCTATTCGTATTCGTCGCCGCGTCGGCGGCCGACGCGCAATCCGTAACCCTTCGCCACACCCCCGTGAGCGGTGAACTTGGCGATATCGTTTCCGCCAAGGTTCTGATGGACACCGATTTCAGTGTGGCGGGCTGGAGCTATGGCGTTTGTGTCGATCCCAATGTAGTCGAGATGGTCGGCGCCCAGACCGGGAGTACCACTGCAACGATCATGTTCGGTAATCCACCGGCGGTCGAGACGATCAACTTCGATTCAGACAGTGTTACCCACTTCGTGATTATCTGCTCGTTCGGCTGCTCGCCGCTGCCCCCCGGTGACGACTACGAGCTGCTCGACCTCGACTACCAAATGGTGGGCGTGCACGGGACGTCGGGCGACATTTGCTTCTGCGAGACAGGCGTCCCGCCGACCCCGATCGGAGTTTCGATCGTCGGAGCGTCGACGATCGTTCCTGCCAACGAATGCACCACCGCCGAGATTCCCCCGTGCACCGACGTCGTTCCGAACCGCTCGATCGACACGTTCGAAATCCTGCCTCGCGCTGGCGACCCCGGTCGCTTCGACGTCGTCGTCGAGTGGGCGGTCGAGACCTCGACTCCCTTGAGTGATCTCAGCACGATCGTCATGATCGAAGTGGGGACGGCGTTTACCATCTCTCAGAGTCACATCGCCGACCCCAGCATCTTCGTCTGCTGTGAAGAGCCATTCTGTGGAGATACGTGCGGGCTCTGGTTCACCGGAACAACGACTGAGGCAGGCATTTGCGAATTGAGCCCCACTCAGCAACTCTGCACGTGCCGACTCGCCCGCACCGCGACGTTCTTCGATCTGGAGATTCTGGAGGGGCAGTCGGTCACGGCGCGACTGCTGCCCATGTCCATCGGAGTGTCGGAGACGATCACCAGTGACGACGCGATCACGCGGCTAGCGCCGTTTTTCAATCGCGAGCTGATCCGCACCGCGTGGATACCCGATCCGTCCGGCCCCGGCGCGGTGCTCGGCTACGCGTTCTACCGAATCATCGCCCAACCGGTCGACGCCGCCGTCGATTTCGGGTTCGACCTGATGACGACGGTCGGAGGAAGCTCGGCCGGTCAAACCGAAGTGATCATCAAGATTCCGGATGGGGTCGAGGACTGCGCGCTCGAAGACTGCGGGAGCGAGTGTTCTATCTCCGAGAATGCGGCCGGTAAGTGCATCGAGATCGCGGGGGATTGCGACAACTGCACGCAGGCGGACGTGGTGCCGTTGGGGACGTTCTTGACGCTCGGTCCGGGGACTCCGTACGAGATCGAGATGATCGCCTCTCCCGATGCGTTGCCCGAGGCGAGCGGCGGCGACGACGTCATCGCCGCGACCTACGTTGGCTTCAAAGCGCTCCCCAACCGCAACGTGCGGGCCGCGCAATCGAGCCTGCTCCCGGCTCTAGTTCCCGATCACGTCAATGTCGAACTCGCGTGGCGAGCGGAGACCGGTGGATTTACACCCGAGGACGTCTCCGTTCGATTCTTGGTCGAGGTCAACGGAGTCGAGCACGCGATTGTCGACTCGCAGGTGGTGGTAGGCGTGGCCGGGAGTTCGTGCGCGAGCTGCAGCAGCGCGCCCTGCGGAACGTGGACCGTCGACGGTAGTCCGGTCGTCGCGAATTGCGCGATGAGTGACGAGCAAGGCCTCTGTGTCTGCGGCATCGATCTCGTCACGACTCTTCCGTTGGTTCCCATGCTTCCGGGCGACTCTATCACGGTCACCCTGCTCGCGGGGGTCGCTAGCATGGCGGAGGCGCTGACCGTCGACAACTCGATCACGTTCCAAGGTACGTCGACATTTGTGCGCGGCGACTCGAACGCCGACGGCAATGTCGACCTCGCGGACGCTATCTCGCTGTTGGTTGGCCTGTTCGAATCGGGGCCGATCCCGTGTGACGACTCCTCCGACGTAGACGACGATGGCATCTTGGGAATCGCCGATCCGATTGTTCTTCTCTCGTTCTTGTTCCAAGGGGACGACCAGCCTGTCGGTCCGTACCCGTCGTGTGGCAACGACCCCACCGCCGATACGCTCGGTTGTGGTTCGTTCCCGCCGTGTCCGTGAGGTAAGGCCGTTTCATGATTCAGCCGAGTGCCGCGGGGTGTGACGACCACGCTCCGGATAGCGGCGAAGACGCCTTGGAAATCTCGGACGAGGATCTCGACCGCGGATTGAGGTTCGCGTTCGAGACGGAAGACGACTCCGCGCCGTCGCGGCTGTTGCATCAGCCCGCGGGGACTCTTTCGGTCGCGTCCGCGGGCCGCTTCTCACTCGACGACCTGAACCACGACACCGCGAACCTCGCGGCCGGTCGTTACAGCCTCGGCAGCGAACTCGGACGCGGCGGGGTCGGCGCGGTGTTCGAAGCGCAAGACGTAGAACTCGGTCGTGAGCTTGCGCTCAAGGTGTTGCTCGAAGATCACCGCAATAGTCCCTCGATGACGCGTCGTTTTGTCGAAGAGGCGCAGATTTCGGGACAACTCCAGCATCCGGGGATCGTTCCGGTTCATCAACTCGGGACGCTCGACGACGGCCGGCTGTTCTTCAGCATGAAGTTGGTACGCGGTCAAACGCTCGAGGACTTACTCGCGAGCCGCCCCGAAGCGGAGACCGATCGGCAGCACTACCTCGGAATCTTTCGACGCATCTGTCAGACGGTCGCGTACGCACATTCGCGGCGCGTGATCCACCGCGACCTCAAGCCGGCCAATGTCATGGTCGGCGCGTTCGGAGAAGTCCAAGTCCTCGATTGGGGGTTGGCCAAAGTCCTAGGGCGTTCCGACGACGAGGCGACCGAAGCGGCGTCCGAAGAGGCGGAGGTCGAAACGCTCCGTTCCATGCAGCCGGCCAACGCGTCCATGCCGGGTTCGGTCATGGGGACTCCGTCGTACATGTCACCGGAACAAGCCCGCGGAGAAATCCACCGGATCGACGAACGCGCCGACGTGTTCGGCCTCGGCGCGATTTTGTGTGAGATCATCGTCGCGCGTCCCCCGTACGAAGGTAAGACCAGCGTCGAAGTGCGAGAGCGCGCTGCGCGCGGCGACGTGCAAACGGCGGTGGCGACCATCGACCGGTGCGCCGCCGACCCCGAAGTACGCGCCCTCGCCAAGCGTTGCCTGAGTGCTGACCCCGACGATCGACCCCGGACGGCGGGCGAAGTCGCCGAAGAGATCAATCGCTACCTCGACTCGCTCGAAGAGCGCGCGCGTCGATCCGAGTTGGACGCGGCCGAGGCTCGCGTCAAAGCGCAAGAGGAGCGACGCGCCCGGCGACTCACCCTCGGCATCGGAACGCTCGCGGTGGTCCTGATCGTCGGCGGCGCGTGGGCGGTGGTCGAACGCATGCAGCGTCGCAGCGACGCCGAAGGAGCGATGCTCTCTACGCTCGCCGAAGCGGACGATCTGCTCGCTACCGGGCTTTCCGCTCGTGATCTGACCCGGCTCCAGCGCGGCCGCGACTTGGCGCAACATGCGCTGTCTCTCGCCGACAACGCGCCGGTCGGGGACGCCATCGTCTCGCGAGCGACCGCGACGTTGACGCAGATGGAGCGTGCGATCGAACTCTCCGATCGAGTTCGGGAGCTGAACTCGATCCGGATCGAACACGGCGACGACCCCCGTTGGGAGGCGCGCGAGCCGCAGTATTCCGCGCTGTTCACCGCCGTGGGCATTCCGGTCGACACCCTCGACGAAGCGGAAGCGATCCGGCGCATTCGGGAGAGCGAGATCGGTGCGGAGTTGACCGCCGCGCTCGACGATTGGGCGCGGTTCCGTCGACGTGCGCAGCCCGCCGGTGATGGTTGGCGTAGACTTAGTCGCATCGCGGGCGGCGCGGTTGACGACGGGACGTCGCGGCTGCGTCGGGCGTTTCTCGAAGAAGACCACGCGACGCTGCGCCGACTGGCCGTGACCGACACCCCGCAACGGGCCGACGCCGCGGTGCTTCTGGGAGCGACGCTCCTGGAAATCGACGAAGTGGACTTGGCGAGGGTCGTTTTCGCCCGCGCGCGGATCGCGTTTCCGGACGACTACTGGGTACAGCACGGAAGCGGGGCCGTCGAGCTGAGAAGCGATCCCCCGCGCGAACAAGAAGCGCGCATCTACTACGAAGCGGCGTTGGCGCTGCGACCGAACAGCGTTCACGCCCGTTTGGATCTCGCACGTCGCTACCTCAACCTCGGTCAGACGGATCGTGCCGTCGCGTACTATCGAGAAGCGCTGCGGATCGAACCGTCTCGCGATCAGGTGCGACTGTTTCTTGCTGATGTTCTTCGCCAGTCGAAGAACTACGAGTCGGCAGAAGTCTTGTACCGCGAGGCGACGACCGGGCTCTACGCGCTAGAAGCGTGGACGACGTTGGGAACCATGCTGCGTGAAGCGGAAGACGCGACCGGCGCGCGGCAGGCGGTCGATCGCGCCCTCGAACTCGATCCGGCTCACGTCAAAGCGCGACTGCAGCTCGCGCTGTTACACGCCGACGGCAAAGAGATCGACCGTGCGGTGGAGATTGTCGATGAGCTGATCGCCGCTGGAAACGTGTCAGCAGACTTGTATCACAAGCTCGCGTACATCGAGTGGGAGCGGAAGTCGTACGACGTCGCAATATCGGCCATGAACCGTTCGATCGAACTCGATCCCACAATTGCTCGGGCGTACTTGAGCCGAGGCGAGCTTCGCCAAGAGAACGGAGAGTTGCGTGCCGCGAAGGTCGAGTACGAACGTGCTCTCGAACTCGACTCCACGCTAGCTCGCGCGTGGTACAAGCTCGGTGACGTTCGCTATCGCCTCGATCAGCCAGACTGGCTGGCCGCCTTCGCACGAGCGATCGAAATCGGAGGACTGTCGTTCAGCGCTCGCAAGGGAGTGCTTCGAGCCACGATGAGGGCCGGCATACGAAAGCACGAAGCGGGCGCCGTCTACGAAGCACTGCCGCTCTTGCGCTTTGCCCGGAAGTTCGATCCGTACCAGTTCGGTTTTCGTGAAGCCGTCGTCCGAAGGATTGCCTACTCCTACGCACATTCGCTTCAGCTGACGGGGGACACGGAAGCGGCGGTTCCGGTGTACTCCGAGTTGGCGGCGATGGATACCAAGGTCGACGAGACGCTCATCTTTTCGATCTTGCACCTGGGACAGTGCCTCGAGGCCGTTGGCCGCGATGAAGAGGCGGTGGCTCAGTTCGCCCGTGGCGCCGAGTTGTGCCGCCTGACTCAGAGCGCGCGTACCGCAGACGCCGAGCGGTGGGAGGCGGAAGCGCGGGTCGCGGTCGAAGTCGCCGCGAAGATGACCGAGTACGACGCCGGGGCGTGGCAACCGACGCACGAAGACGAGATCCTGGCCGTCGCTCGATTCGAGCAGTCGCGCGATCGCCCCGCCGCGGCCGCGGAGATGTACCGCCGTTGGTTCACGACGACAAAAGCCAAATCCGAGACGCAACGCGTGCGCCGCTACCTCGCCGCCGTCAGCGCACTAGAGGCGAGCGTCGATGCCACGCTGAAGGACACAGAGCAACGCGAATGGCGCGGGCGAGCGCTCGCTGACCTTCGATCGATCCTCGCCTCCTTGTCCGAGCAACCCGAAGACCCGATGGCGCGTCGACTCGCGTTAGGACGGTGGTTGCGTGACGACGATTTCGCCTTGGTCCGCGTCCCCGCGCGGCTGGCCGAGTTACCGCGCGACGAGCGGGGACAGTGGTTCGAACTGTGGCGCGATCACGCTGAACTCTTGCCGTAGAGGCGCGCGTGGCTCGCGCGTTTTCGAGTCGAACATCCTGCTCACACGATGCGCCGACCGGACGCGACGCTCTATGAATCGCTACCGCAAACTCCTTGGCCCTGACGGCGACGGCGCGGGTCGATCAGGCGGCTTGACTACGGCATAATGCCGCGGCTGTGTTCGCAGCGTGGGAGGCTGGAATATGAAAGTCTTGATCCTGGGAGCTTCGGGAAAGTGTGGACAGTGGGTGACACGCCTAGCCGTCTATCGTGGACACGAGGTCACGGCGGTGTCGCGTCCTGAATCGCCCTACGTGCCCGTCGGCGGAGTGGTCGATCGACGAGGGCAAGTGACCGATCCTGACTTCGTCGCCGACCTCGTCCGTGGCCAAGACGTCGTCATCTCTTGCGTGGGATTGCGGCGGGCGTGGATCAGCCCGTTCGCGCGACTACTCTCCCCGCCTGATCTGGTCGCCACCGTGGTGCGCCACACGACGGCAGCAATGGTTGAACACCAAGTGCCGAGACTCATTGTGATCAGCGCCGGAGGCGTCGGTGCCACGCGCGAGCGTACGTCGTTCTTCGTCCGCCGCTTGATCGACTGCGCAAACGTCGGAGTTGCGTATCGAGATCTGGCTGAGGCGGAAGAGCATCTCCGGTCGACGGATCTCGATTGGTGCGCCGTGCAACCGGTGACGCTCGTCAACGGTTCGCCGACGGGACGGGTCGGACCGGCGTCACGCTACGGAGTGTTCTCGACTGTGCGCCGAAGCGACGTGGCGGACTGGATCGTTGAACAACTCGATCAACCCTCCCCCGCTGGTGATCGTCAGGTACTCCTGGGGCGCGCGGGATGAGACCGGGCTCGCCCGAGCAAGACGGCTATTGAGAGGCCGACTCTTCCTGAGCGGTGGTACAGACGATCATTCCCGCGACGGGCTCTCCCGCCTCGTAGCGCGCCACGATTTGCTCTTCAGAGCTACGGTTCAACTGCGCTCGTTCGATCGCCGTGTGGATCGCCGCTTCCGTGTGCGCGTAACGGCCGGACGGGTTCAGCGCAAACGGAGACTCCGAGTGGTCGAGCCGTTCGTACGAGAAGAGGAACGTTCCGCCGGGTCGAAGGGCACGGCCGGCGGCCGCGATCAGTGCGTCGACTTCGCCGAAGTAACAGACGGTGTCGGCGCAAACAATGACATCGAAACGGCCGGGGTGCTGCTCGAGGTACGCGCGAAGCTCGGCGGTTTCGAGGGCGTCGTACAGTCCCCGAGCATTCGCCTTCTCGAGCATGCCGGGGGAGAGGTCGACGCCGACTAGCTCGCTCGCGCGCGGTCGAAGAAACGGAGCGCACAGTCCCGTGCCGCAGCCAGCATCGAGAACGACGTGTCCGCCACGCGATGCTAGCTGGTCGTCGAGACGATCGCGTATAGCGTCGGGTACTGCGTAGCGGAGGTTGGCGAGATTTTCGTCGAACGTCTCGGCGAAGACGTCGAAGTGCTGCGTGACGTAGTCGTCGCCAGCGCGATTCGGAACGTCGACACCGGTGCACGCGGCGAGTAGGTGAAGCGCGGTCGCGTTGTTCGCGTCGTGTTGCAGCCAGCCCTCGTAAACGGCGGCCGCGTCTTCGACGCGGCCGAGCTTGTAGAGCGTGATACCAAGCCCTTCGTACGCCTGCACGTAGTCCGGGAACCGACCGAGAAGATCACGGTAGGCAGCGATCGCCTCTTCATTGCGCTGCAGTCGGCGCAGGCAAGAGGCGACACGCAGCCGAGCGCCGCGGTGGCTCGGGCGCAGCTCGACCATGCGGCGGAAGCACTCGAGCGCTTCGTCGAGTTCTTCCGCTTTCTCGCGCAGTCGACCCAGGTTGTAGATCGCTTCGGCGTGATTCGGCTCGAGCGCGATCGCCCGGGCGTACGCCTCTCGCGCTTCTTCGGGATCGCCGGCATGCGCGCGAACAATGGCGAGGGAGTTCCAGCCGTCGGGCGACCGCGGAGCGAGCTCCACCGCCCGGCGCGCGCTCGCCTCCGCGTCTTCGAGTCGGCCAAGTACTCGAAGCGCAATCGAACGACCGTGGTGCGCTTCATGGCGATTCGCATCCAACGCGATCGACTGCTCAAAACGGTCGAGTGCCTCGGCGTGTCGGTCGATCGACGCGAGGACATTGGCGAGGTTCGTCAGAATACTCGGATCGTCCGGGGCCGCCGCGGTCGCCTGCTCGAGCAGCTCGAGTGCTCTTGCACTACGACCGCGTTGGTGCTCGAGCAACCCGAGGAACTGACTCGCTTCGGCGACGGAATCTTCGCGACGCAGATGATCCTTGTAGATGCGCTCGGCGCGGGTGAGATCTCCGCGTCGATGCGCCTCGACCGCGGCCGCGAGTGTTCGATCTCGACCTGCGGGCTGACGACGTTGGTGACGAGCCACCGATACCTCCCTGATTCTGGAAACCACTCTTCCTACCAGAGCAGAGTATCTCATCGCGAACACGGATCAGCCGCTTCCCTGAATCCAGATCGACAGATCCGTCGAACTCGTCTCAAACCCAAGCACCCGGAGGCACTATGACACTTGCGATCACCCTTCTGTCAGCGGCTCTTCTGAGCGGAATCGGTCTCAGTGAGGGCGGAGCCGCGGATTCGCAGCGTCTTCGTGAGGTGCGTGACGACGCCGCGCGGGGACTGGTGGCGGATCTAGCCGAGATCGACGCGGAGAGCGTTCCCGAGTTTCAGGCGGCGTTGATCACCGCCGCGGCGCGCCGCGGCATCCTTATCCTGGATGGTCACTCCCGTCTCGAAGACCGGTTCCAAGCCGCCACCTTGATGCGTCCGGACGCTGCGCTGAGCACCCTGAAATCCATCTTGGGTGCTTTACAGTTCGAGTTCGTCCGCGAAGCCGAAGTGCCGGTCGGGTTCCCGGAGCCCACCCTGGTGGGGGAGATCGAGATGAAGAGTTACCCCGCGTACCGTTTGGCACGGGCCAGCATGGGGGCGAGAGGAATGGTCCAAGACAATCTCGCCTTCTGGACTCTGTTTCGTCACATCGAGAAGAACAGCATTCCCATGACGGCCCCGGTCGAGATGAGCTACGGCGACCCGTCCAACAAGAAGGCTCGCACCGAGTCGATGGCGTTCCTCTACAGCTCGAGCGACGTCGGGAAGCTCGGTGCCGACGGGAGTGTAGAAGTGATCGATGTTCCGCCGGCGCAAGTCGTGAGCTTGGGAGTGCGCGGGGACAGCAACTCCAGTCGCATCGCGGCCGTTCGAGAAGCGCTCCTAGAGTGGGTGGGGAACAACGACTCCTACGAAGTAGCCGGAGACCTGCGAGTGCTGGGGTACAACGGCCCTTCGGTTCGGGGCAATCGGCGCTACTTCGAAGTGCAAATCCCCATCAAGCTCGCCGGCCGAGCCGAGTGGCTGTGACGCGTCCTGCCGTTTCGGGATGAGTCCGGGGGCGCCGCGCGCCCTGACCAGCGCCATTGTTCGGCTGTCGATGTGCCTCGCGTCTGAGCACGGTCACGAACGGGCGCCACCTTCTTCCGGTGTTTCGGCCAAGGAACGAAGCGCGAACTCGACGTGCTCGCGAATGTTCAACTGAGAGGCAAAGGTACCGAGCACCCGGCCGTCGCGGGAGATTGTGATCGTCACGCGACCTGGCAGCAAGCCGAGCATGCTGCGCTTTACGGCGTAGCGTTCCCGAGTCGCGCCGTCGGGATCGCTGAGGAGCGCGTAGGGGAGTCGCTCTTCGGCGACGAATCGTTCGTGGCGATCGACGGAATCCGAACTGATTCCCAACACGGTTGCGTCGAGCGCTTCGAACTCGGCGAAGCGATCTCGAAAGAACCGAACCTGACTGGTTCAGCCGGGGGTCCCGTCCTTCGGGTAGAAGAACAATACGACCGGGCCGGTCACGAGTCGTTCGGACAGGGTGATGAGTTGCCCCTTATGATCGCGCAACTCGAACTCGGGTGCAGCTTCTCCCGCGCGCATGGTCTGGGCCTTTCGGGGCTGTGGTCTGTTTCACCCTATCGATAGCCGTGGATCGAGTCAAAACCGGGACGCGAGCCGTGGTGCGTGCACGGACTGTGAGATCGCGTCGAACGTCCCCCGCGGGAGTCGGGCTAGTCGACGGCGACTCTGGTGGCGAGCGCCTGACGAAGCGTCGCCTCAAGGTGATCGGCTGGGGACGGCTTCTGAACGAAATCGTAGAAGCCGATGTCTGCGTAGCGCTCCTTGAGCACGGTGTTCGAGTATCCACTCTGAAGGATGATCGGTAGCTTGGGTGCGAATTCGCGGAGGCAGCGAAATGTCTCGATGCCGTCCATCTCGGGCATGGTCAGATCGACCAGCGCGATGTCAAAGCGATTGGGCTCGTTTCGGATTGCGTCTAGCGCCTGTCGGCCGCTCTCGACCGCCTGCACCCGGAAGCCGCAGCACTCGAGTACGCCTTGGCAGGCGGATAGGACGCTTGGATCGTCGTCGACGATCAACACAGACGCGTCGCCACGCAGGGCTGCCTTTTGGGTTACTACATCAGGCGAGTCGCGAACGGCGAGCAATGATTGCGGGAACAGCACGCGCACCCGCGTACCGCGCCCAACCTCGGTCGCTATGTCGATGGCTCCTCGGTGTGCTCGGACGATTCCAATCACCGCGGCGAGGCCTAGGCCACGCCCGGCAAACTTCGTGGAGAAGAACGGATCAAAAATTTGCTCGAGAGTCTCGGGCGGTATGCCGCAACCCTCATCCTCGACCTCGAGATAGACATACGATCCGGCTGGCAAGTCGTCATCCAAGTACGTCTGCGCCAGACTCTCCAGAGTCATTTCTACCACGCCGGTCGAGATCGAAATTTGCTTACCGGTCCCGACGCTGGACTCGGCCGCATTAGTGATCAAGTTTAGAGCCAGCTGCTGTATCTGGTTGGCGTCACCCTCGACCGCCGGAAGCTTGGGTGGGAAGCCGTAGTTGACAGTCGCTTTTTGCGTCACCGTCGACTCCACCAACCTCGACATACGACCGACGATCTCGGAAAGATTGAGTGGGCATACGATGAAGCTGCCGTGTCCCGAGTATGCCAGCATCTGCTTGGTCAGTTCCGACCCGCGGAGACTCGCTTCGGCAATTTTCTGCAGGTCCGATCGCACCCCAGCCGATTCGGGGTTGGTGGGTAGCTTGGACGAAGCCAACTCGACGTGTCCTAAGATCACCGTCAACAGGTTGTTGAAGTCGTG
>JAJFFE010000167.1 GCA_021776775.1 Planctomycetota bacterium
TTCGCCCGAATGGTGGGGCCTGGAGCAGTGCCATTGATCGTGATTGCGTTCCCGGCCCCGCCCGCGATAGCGATTGCCTTGCGCTCCAGCACCAAGTCGATGCCCCCGTGGTGAGTGGCATGAAGGTCCTGCGAACTCGACTCAGAGCGGTGTGACTTCCGAAGGAACGAGCGTGACGGCACGCATCCCGCAAGGGTCCCGGCAGCTGCGGTGACGAGGAAGTTCCTCCTCGTGATCCGACAAGAGTCGAATTCGTCATGTTGAGACACTCTGCCCTCCAGTTCCTGTCCTCGGCTACGTCAAGATCACGACAACCGGTAGTCTTGGGGATTGTCCTCAAACCGTTCCTTGCACGTTGCGGCGCAGAAGAAGACTCTCTTTCCATCGTGGACGATCGAGGCCGCTGCTTGATCCTCGTGAAAGGTCATTCTGCAGACCGGATCGATGACGATGTGCTCTCGTTTGTAGAACGGGTTCTCGGTGACCTTCATCAGCGTCGTCATGGCGGTCTCCAGCTTCGAATCGACGTAGGCTGCAACGTCGGATGCGGTCATCTCGGAGAGCGGAACACTCAGCGTGTCCTCTCGTTCGAACTGGATCAGGATTGGAATGATTCTGAGGTGAAACGGCACCATGACGTGCTCGACTTGACCGTCACACGCGACTTCGAAGCCGAGATCGATCGATGCGGCGTACCGCCGTTCACGGTTCAGGGCCACCGTTCCGCCGACGCGGTGCGGATCCCGCACGTAGAGGGCATCGGGGGCGAGTTCGGCGAACAACTCGAGTCGGGGTTCCACGACCGAGTCGTAGAGTTCGGGTCCGAGTTCGGAAAAGCGGAGGCGTCTAACCGCGAGTTCGGACATTCGTCGTTCGAGCTCGTCCTGATCATGCTCTTCCTCCTTTTCCCGTCCCTTCATGACGTGGGCTAGTCGAATCTTGAGGTGCCGGAGATCACTCATTCCTTAACTCGCTTTCGAGGGGAAGTGGGGCTGTCAGAGTCTTGTCGCGAGTTTGTCAGTGTCCGCTGTGCGTCGCTGACGGAGTTTCTGCGACGCACCTGAAGTCCAGCTCGTAGGTTCTTCCATCGGGAAGTGGGATCCACACGGTGAGTTGAGCTTCGTGGGCGTCCTTGACCCACGGGAGCCTGGCGGAGTAGACCGTGGCGGCCGACCGCTGACCCGAGTATTCCTCGATGCCCAAAGGCTCAGCTTCGTAACCCTCCCCAATGAGCCAGATCGTCACCGGCTCTTGCTGGGGCCGAGAGACGGACGCCTTGAGTTTCGCCTCGCCAAGGTAGTAGGGGGCCTCGTGCCGGCTGAGGATCTGCACCCCGATCTTCGAAGCTCGCTGGTTCATGAAGTTGGCGACGTGCCAATCGCCAGCGTTCTTGGCGGTAGGGCGGACGTGGTCATGGTCCGACGGCTCGGGTTTCGCGAATGGCCCGGTCTGTGGCGCTGTAACGCAGCTCGTAACGGCCAGCCAGATGGGGCCGAGTGTGAGCAGGACTGGAAGTCTCACGGCAACTCTCTTTCTCGTTGATCCATGGCTACACTGATTAGGTCCCGAAGCGAAGGGCTATCCGGGCGTCGATGATCTTCTGGTGGAGTCCGTGCGAAGCCTGGTTCTCGGGCTCGAGCTGGCAGGCACGCTTACAGTTCTGTTCGGCCAAGTTGATCGACCCGCGGGCCAAGTAGAGTGTCCCCAGTTCCAGGTAAACCTTGCAGAGTTGGGAGCGAGCCCTCCCGGCGAGTACCCGAATCTCTTCGTTCAACTTGGAATCGTCGGTCGTTGACCGTGACGCTTCGAGAAGACTCGCGAACGCCTTGCGGTAGTACGGCTCTGATCTTCTGAGAAGGTGTTCGTCTTGTTTGGCTGGACCGAAATGGCGCCTCATTCCATTCGTCCGCTTGTCGGCCTTCTCGAGGTTCTTGCGTGCTTTCGTCAGTCTTCCGCGGAGTTCGTCCTTCCTCTTGGTTTCGGTGATGAGCGGACGAGGAGCTTCTGGCTCTGACTCGGGTAGCTTCTTGAGAAGCTTCTTGGCTTCGGCCGCCGCGTCGGTGTCAGGATAGCGGCCGACAACGGACTCGAGGTACATGCGTGCGAGGCCAGGCTCTTCTATCGCAAGGTGCGTCTTTGCGTCGTCCAGGAGTGTGCTGGCAATCGACTCCCACGCCAAGGACTCAATTTTTTTGGTCCGCGTCCGCTTGGCTTCGTCGAGCTGCGCAACTCGCCGGGCCTCGACGATTGCATGGGCATAGAGTCCGGATCGAAGACAATACTCAGCGAGTTTGAGTCTCGACTCCACGTCGGATGCTGGAAGGCGAACCGAGAGTATCGAGTGGACGGTTTCGGGCATCACTTGCTTCGTCGTCAGCGTCATGTCTCGCTCGTCGGGAAAGACGACATGCACCTTCAGCCGGTCGAAGTCTGCATCTTTGACCTCGCCGATGAGGACTTCCCCCGTGATGAGGCGAATTGTCTCGGCTGGGGCTGGCGTGACGAAGGACAGCAGGGCTGCACCGAGCAAGAGCGGGACTGAGCACTTCATTCTAGGTTCCTTTCTCAACGCCCGTGGGCGTTAGGATCGAGACTGCAGACCGGAGACGGAGAGCGTTCAGAACGATGGACACGGAGCTGAAGCTCATTGCCGCGGCTGCGATCATTGGGTTCAGAAGGAGATTGAAGAGTGGATACAAGACGCCGGCGGCGACGGGAACGCCGGGCGTGTTGTAGGCAAATGCGAAGAAGAGGTTCTGGCGAATGTTCTTCATCACGGCATGGCTGAGCTCTCTAGCGCGAACGATGCCGTTCAAGTCGCCTCTTACGAGTGCGACCGACGCAGAATCGATGGCAACGTCGGTCCCGGTTCCCATCGCTATTCCAACATGCGCCTCGGCAAGTGCGGGGGCGTCGTTGATGCCGTCACCCACCATCGCCACGACTCGCCCCGAGCTCTTCAGCTTCCGAATGACCTCATACTTGTGATCGGGGAGGACGTTTGCGATGACATCGTCGATGTCGAGCGCCAGGCCGACAGCCATGGCTGTCGTTCGATTGTCCCCGGTGAGCATGACCACCCGGAGGCCGGCCGCGCGGAGGCTCTCGATGGCGGGGCGCGTCGACCCCTTGATAGGGTCAACGACGGCGATTCGGCATGCGGCGCGTCCGTCGATGGCGAGGAACGTCACGGTCTTCGCCTCGGCTCGAAGGCTGTCGGCTTCTGCAGTCAGGGATTCGAGTGGGATCTCGAGCTCTTCGAAGAGTGCTTCGTTTCCGATGGCTACGGAGCGTCCGTTGACGTTGGCGCGAACGCCCTTGCCAGTGACGGAAGAGAATTCGGCGGCCATTGGCACTTCGATTCCGCGAGTACGAGCAGCCCGGACGACAGCCTCTGCAATGGGGTGTTCACTCGCAGCCTCCACACCTGCTGCTAGACCGAGTACGTCGTCGTGCTCGTAGCCGCTCGACGTTTCCAGATGTACAAGCTCCGGTCGACCCTCCGTCAGAGTTCCGGTCTTGTCGACGACAAGTGTGTCGACTCGCTCCATGAGCTCGAGAGCTTCGGCGTTCTTGATCAGAACCCCTAGTTGGGCGCCGCGGCCTGTGCCGACCATGATGGACATCGGAGTGGCGCGTCCGAGCGCGCATGGACACGCGATGATCAGCACCGCGACCGCATTGACGACGCCGTGCGTCAGGCCAGGAGCGGGACCGAGTGCCCACCAAACGACGAACGTGATCAACGAGACGAAGACGACTGCTGGGACGAAGTAGGCGGTCATGGTGTCGGCGAGACTCTGAATCGGCGCTCGACTCCGCTGGGCGTCCGCGACCATGCGGACGATCTTCGACAACAGTGTTTCGTCACCGACCCGCGTGGCTTGCATGACAAGGCTTCCGGTACCGTTGATGGTGCCGCCGGTGACCGGGTCTCCAGCCTCTTTCGCGACCGGCATCGGCTCGCCAGTGATCATGGACTCGTCGACTGGGCTTGTTCCCGAGAGAACAACACCGTCGACCGGAACCTTGTCTCCCGGTCGGACACGGATCTGGTCACCGTTCAGGAGCAGATCCAGAGACACCGAGGATTCGGTTCCGTCAGAGTCGATACGAGTGGCCGTCCTGGGCACGAGATTCAGAAGCGATCGGAGCGCAGCTCCCGTTTGGCTTCGTGCCCTGAGCTCGAACACCTGACCTAGGAGGACGAGGGTCACGATGACGGCTGCCGCTTCGAAGTAGAGCTCCACATGACCGTCGCCTCCACGAGCACTCTCAGGGAAGAGAGTAGGAGCAACGACGGCGATCGCGCTGTAGGAGTAGGCGACGCCGACGCCGAGCGCGATCAGAGTGAACATGTTCAGGCGGTGCGATTCGAGAGACTTCCACCCGCGCACAAAGAAGGGGGTAGCGGCCCAGAGAACAACGGGAGAGGTGAGGGCGAGCTGTCCAAGGCTTGCGACCCGACGGGGGAGGTCAATCGCCGAAGGGGCGAGCATGTCGATCATCGTGTACAGGAACACCGGCAGGGTGAGCGCTAGACTGACCCAGAACCGGCGCGTCATTTCGTTGAGCTCTGTCGAATCCTCCTCATTGTCGACAGGAGTGGTTGGCTCGAGGGCCATTCCGCAGATCGGGCAGATCCCAGGGCCGTCCTGCAACACTTCCGGGTGCATGGGGCAAGTGTAGGTCACGTCCAAACGAGGCGGTTCTTGCATCGCAGCGGCGGCTTGCAAGAACGTGCCTGGCGAGGCAGCGAACCGGTCGCGGCAATGGTCTGAGCAGAAATAGAAACTCTCTCCGTCGTGAGAGATCGAAGCCGTGGCGACGGCGGGCGTCACGGTCATCCCGCAGACGGGATCTTGGACTCCGTCTTGGGCCGCGGGTTTCGTGGGTTCATGGTTCATAGCCCGCCGTCACCTTTCGAGGTTCTTCGTTTGAAACTACGAGTTCAGCAGTGAAGAGCCGCCGTCGAATCCTCCGAAGACGGGGACCGACGGACAGCGTTCCCTAACTGTCGTTCTTGTCGTGGTCATGGCCCTTCTTATTGGGCTCCGATTTGGGATCGCCATGACCTTCCTTGTGTTGGTGATTCAGCTTGGCCAGGTACTTTGCGGGCTCGGAAAGAAGCGCCTTTTTGCAGCCGCCGCAGCAGAGTCGGACGAGCCTATTCGCGAGGACAACGTCCAGTGGCTTGCCCATGCTTCCTAGTTTCTGGCCGGACACGACACATTCCTTGAGCGGGTAGTGGTCCTTGTGATGCGCGATGACCGCCTTGTCGAGCTTCTTGAGGAACTTTCGTGGACTCTTCGTGAAGTCCTTCTTGCATGACTTGCAGCAGAGTCGAACCAGACGGTTCTGGTACACAAGATCTACCGGCTTGCCACCCTCTCGGATCAAGAGCTCGTCGGAGACGACGCACTTCTTTGTGGGATAGTGCTTTGCCTGTTGCTTGACGATGAGTTCATCGACCTTCTTGAGATACTTTGCAGGGTCCTTTGTAAACTTGGGCAGGCACCCCTTGCAGCAGAAACGGATCTCGCGGCCTTCATGCTGGTGGATCACGGGGTCACCCATGCCTCCGAGTTTTTGATCGGAAACCGGACAGATCGCCAGAGGGTACGGATGCTCCGAGAGTACGGCGGGCTTGCTGGTCGGCTTGCGGTCTTGCGCGGCGACGAGGGAAGTCATTGCTACAAGGCCAGCCAAGAGAACGAGTGTCACGATTTTGGGAGAACGCATCGGTTCACCTTTCAGTTCAGAGATTCCACTCTGTGAGAAGTTGCTTGCGGAAGGCGGCCAGGTCCTCTTCCGGAGGAGACTCCTGGCAACAGCCGCAGAGGCT
The DNA here is from genome assembly GCA_021776775.1 of Planctomycetota bacterium. Classification (GTDB taxonomy): domain Bacteria; phylum Planctomycetota; class UBA8108; order UBA1146; family JAJFFE01; genus JAJFFE01. The sequence goes on from JAJFFE010000167.1 coordinate 5,846, forward strand.
GCGGATGCCTTCGCGCAGTGAACAAACATGGGTTGCTGCGGTTTCGGCCGGGCGCCAACGCGACCTTGTAGGCCCCGACATGCTCGGCTTGGAGGAGAGTTTCGCAGCTGTCTCGGGGCAGACGGAAGATGCTGCACGCGGAATCGGTGAAGATGGTTGAGCTCCGAGGCACATCCTGTAGGAGACCAGCTTGGGCGAGTACCACCGGCCTTGAGCTGGCGGAGTAATGTTGAGTGCTTGCTGGATCGTCATCGCTATGAGCTTGCACCGTTCCGGAAAGGAGTAGGACGAGCTCGTTGGAGACATCCCCTTCGCATGCGAGCCCGTGGCCGACTTCGTAGGTCTCTACCGTTCCGGCGTGCACGACGGGAGTCGCTTCTCCCTCGGAAAGGTCTGCGAAGAGGTCGGATGACAGGATTAGCGGTAAGAGCCGCTTCATGACTAGAGTCCTCTCAATGTGGGTCGACTTGCCCACTCTGCCGATCCCGAGAATGAAAGCGGCGGTTCGGAGCGCGAGCCCCTTCTGTTGCGCGAGGACCATGGCAAGGCCAGTTACAAGTCGTATGGTTCGTACGGTCGCTATTTCTTGCACTCTGCACACTCCGAAATGATTGAGGTGCACTGATCGCAAACTGCAACTTCCTCTTGGAGGATCGACGAACGCCCGAACGAGCGCCCTCCAGTCTGCCGGTCGTCATACCAGTCGGGACGGTAGTCACGTCCACAGGTCGGGCAGCGGTGTTCGGTGTACGTCACTCCGCGGATAGGGGTCGTTCGTGTCACGGTCTCGCACTTGGGGCAGGTTGGGTTCCTTGTAGCCTTGGTCACTTTGAACGGCAGTTGACACGCAGGCAGGCTCGACAAGACGAGCACGGCGACGAGTCCAGCTTTGATCTTCAAGGTGCTACCTCTCTCAGTGATGCTTGTACCAACCGACATCGACGATGTCGTTCCATGACGTTGTCTCGTGGCAAACGAAGCAGTCTTCGACGCGAGCGTGTGGCTTCCTGGCGACCTTCGCGGAGACCATCTTGAAGTGCATCATGTAGTGGCTCGGTGGGGCTTGATGGCACTGGTTGCAGTCCTTCGAACGAGGAGAAGGATGGTGAAACCGAGGCAGGGCCCAAGAGTCGGTGCCGTGGCATTGTTGGCACTCCTCACCGAAGAGTCCGAGGTGAACATCCTCGTTGGAGTGGCATGACCCGCAGTCGAGCAGAGCGGATTCTGGATCGATCTCGGCATGCGGCGAGGTTCCATGACTGAGCAACATTGCCATGGACCGAGCGACAGCCTGCGCTTCGTCAGAGGCTTCCGTCGCTTCGAGTGAGCGCCGGGCGAGGCGGGCCAACAGCGCATGGTCCATCTGGGTGGGAGCCTGATCCTCTCCTCGGTGCTCGGTGTGGCACTCTTTGCAGGACGCGATGTGAGCGTGGAAACTCGTGGGTTGCCGAGTCAGGAGATCGCGGTTGTTTGCGTGACAGACGACGCACTTCTCGCGGTGTGGTCCGGAGACCGGCGCGTGACAATCATTGCAAGCAAGGCTCTGGTGACCGCGCGACAGGGCGCCGGGGCTGGTCAACGCCTGCCAGAACTGGGGCTGCTTGACGCTGCTACCTTTGGGCAACCATGCGTAACCTGCGGTCAATGCGATTGTGGGGACAGCTGTTAGGAGTAGTGTCTTCCACTTCATTCGAACCACCTCAAGCCGAAGTGGATGGCGGCCCAGATATGAAGGCCCATGAGAACGTAGAGTATGAAACTGATCACGATGTGGATCCGCAGCCAGCGAGCGAACCAGAGTTTGAACTGCTCGTGAGTACGCACCGCATACTCCACGTCGGCTATCGCGGTGGCCAAACGAGGTAACGTCTGCGTGGGTGTGGTCGCTTCGTTCGGGGCCAGTAGTGCCGTACCGAGGATCGTTCTCCAGCTCGAGCCGGAGTAGTTGGCGACGGAGCTGGCAAACCCTCGGTCTTCCAAGAGTGAGTCGTAGCTGGAGTGGAGTTCCGCCAGCATCGCCTTCTTCTCTCTCATCTCCGTTGCGATGTGCTTCATCAGATATCTGCCGATAAAGCCGCTGACGACGACCAAGAACACCATCGATGTGAGGGCAATACCAAGAGGGCTCTCGAACTTGTGCCCGGTGTGCACTATGACCAGGATTGGCCCGAGTACTCCGGCATAGATGTGCCAGGTGAGCAGAGTTCGCATCTTGATCCGCTGCGTGACGGCCGTCCGGAGTCGTTTGCTTCGCTTGACCACGACATAAGCAAGAGGCAGGAGCATGAGACCGGCACCGGCCACGGCGAAGATTCCTCCGACCAGGCTTCCCGCGAACCGAGGCGATTGGTGCAAGGTGAACGGCAACCAGATGAGGACCAGCAAGAACACCAGCCCCGTGACGATGACGCGTTCTCGCTCCTTCAATGGAACTCCTCTCCCGGCGTCGCCTTGAGATACTTGCGTTGGCATGTGCCGTGGCGTTGGTCTTCGGCGCTCGGGGTCAAGGGCTGCGCCTCTTGATATAGATTCACCGTGTTACTCCTCCACGACGAGGTCGGAGTCGGGTTCCGCTTGGCACGCGAGCACGAAACCCGCCTCCTTGTCCTCAGGATCAAGGCCGTCTTCGCATGGCATATGCGCCGAGCCAGACACGAGTTCGACCATGCAGCTTCCGCAGGTACCGACCCGGCACGAGTTGTCGATCTCGATGCCCAGTTCGTCGGCCACGTCGAGCACCGTCTGTCCGTCACCACACTTGCCACTTTTTCCTGAGCGACTGAACTTGACGGCGAATCCAGACTCGGGGACCGGTGCGGCGCGCTCTCTCGTCGGCCTCGGCTTCGCCGCAGGGCCGAACGCTTCGGTTCTGATGTTGCCGGGGGGGACTTTCAAATCGGCGAGCATGGAGCCGAGGGCGTCCATCATGGGTGGGGGGCCGCAGACGTGAATCCGCCGGTTTCCTATGTCCGGTACCGAGCCTGCGATCATCTCCTTCGTGATGTGACCCTGGAGGCCCATCCAGTCGGTACCGGGGTCGCGGGTCATCGTGGCGACAACCTTGAGATTGGCGTGGCGATGCTGCAGGAACTCGAGCTCTTCGCGGAAGATGAACAAGTTCGACGTGCGACAGGAGTAGAGGAGAGTGATCTCCCCGGGCCATGCACGGTCCGTGAGATAACGGATGACCGTCATTAGCGGCGTGATACCGACTCCGCCTCCGATGAGCACGATCGAGTCACTTTCGCTGCCGTCGAACGTGAATACTCCGGAGGGGGCAGACAGTCTCAGTTTCTCCCCGGACTGGATGCTCCCGCAAAGATGGCTGGAAACGACTCCGTCAGGTTCCGCCTTCACCGTGAGCTCGATGTAGTCTCGTTGAGTCGGCGAGGAAGCGATGGTGTAGCATCGCTTGTGTTCCTTTTCGGCGGTCGCGACCGTCAGTGTTACGAATTGCCCCGGCCGAAACGCGAACGGGATCGCGTTTCCTTCGGTCTCCACGAGTCGGAGCGTTTTGACCTCCGGAGTTTCCTCAGTGACCAGTGCGACTTTCAGTTCGCCGTTCCACTTGGAACCCGTTGGGGGCGGGGAGGGTGTCGCTGGTTCGGAGGTGCCCGCCGCAACGGTTTGCGGTGATGCGATCGGGATTGGTTCGATTGCCTTCGCCCGCTGGGAGAGCTCCTGAATCAGAGCCGAAGCTCGTTGCATTTTGTGGAAGTACATCCAAAGCATGATCGTGGCGAACCCGATGAGCACGACCATCGAGATGAAATGGAACCAGCCAAGGCCTAAGATCCCGCCGTGGCGCGTCCCGCTTGCCGCGGGTTCGGTGAGACTCATCTCCTTCTTGAACCACTGGAGGGCAACGTTTTGCGGGAGTTGACCGTCCCGGAGTGCTCTGTGTGCAGCCAGTCCGCTCTCGAACTGAGCCAAGCCCTCCCGAAGTAGAGTGGTCGCGTCCTGCATGGCAGAGAAATCGGAACCCGATGCGACGGCGGTCAGCTGAGCGATCGCTTCCGTCATGGCGCCTGCGCCGCTCTTCATTCTTTCGTGTGCCTCGGCCTCGAATTCTGCTCGTTTCTCCGCGGGTAAGGCGGGCATGTCCATGAGTGTTGGATAGGTGTCCTTGGGCGGCGGGACACCCATCTTCTCCATCATGCCGCCCATGCCGTTGCCCTCGGCCGGCTTCGAAGTCGGCTGTGTGCCCTGTTGCTCCGGATGGTGGCTGAGATGCTCTTCCTCAGAAATCTGCGCGGTGACCCTGGGGGTCAGCAGAAGCAAGAGTAGGAACCACTTCATGGTCGACTTCCTAATGGTTGTGCTCGTCGGAGGCGGGTTCGCCTTTAAGACGTCCAATCTGATCCTTTGAAAGCGTTATGGCGGCGCGTCCGACCGATCGAATGAAGGAGATGCGCTTCTCGGCAGTGAGAGTCCCGATCTCACGGATCTTCTCCTCGATCCCGGCTGCATTGGGTTGATCTGCGCTGGTCAGGACCCACAGTTCCTGCTCGAGTTCGTCGATCTGGCGACCTACCGAGCTTTGCTTGAGCGTTTCACCCTCGCGAATCGTGTTGAGGGTCTTGAGCTGCTCCTCGGAGAGCTCCAAATGATCTGCGTGGTCGACAAAGAAACCCGTGGCACCGATGTGGTAGATGTGAGAAGCGCCAGGGAACCCGGGGAGGGCAGAGACGTCGTGGGCGGTCTTGTCGACGCTGGCGCCCATGTCGCCCATCATCTTCATACCCATCATCTTCTTCCCCATGCCCATGCCCTTGTTCTTGCCCATCCCCATGGAACCGGTCGTTTGCTGGTCGTTCCCCATCTTGATTCCGCCCCCGGACATCATTCCCATCCCGCCGGATTTGGACTTCTTCTTCATCATTCCCATCGACATTCCACTGCTCTTCTTGCCACCTCCCATCATGTCCATTCCCATGCGCATCATTTTCATGCCCACGGCCACATTTTGGGATCCGTCGCTGGCGTTCTTGCTGGTGTGTTCGGCATTGAGAGAGGACTCGAGCTTGGCCATCGCAGCGCGGAGTTCCGCGAGCTGTGCCGTGAGGGATGAAGAGTCGGGCTGCGTCGATGGATTGTGTTGCGTCGTTGGGTTGGGACGTGACTCTTGTGCGATGGCCAGGCAGCCGACGAGTATCGTTGCGGCGGCGAAGGTGGCGGCTATGGTTCTCTTGTACATGTCTTGTTCCTAACTCTTGGTTCAGAATCGAAGGGCCGATTCTCTTTCTTGTGTTAACTCAGAAGTCGTTGTAGGCCGTACAGGGTTCCGAGTCCGGCGGCGTAGCCAACGGCGATGACCGGTGCCCACTTCAGGTGCTGTGTGAATGTGTACTTGCCGTCGGTTAGGCCCAGGAGGGCGACGCCGGCAGCCGATCCGATGGCGAGGAGTGACCCTCCGGCTCCGACAGCGAGGGTCAGAACGAGCCAGTCGAAAGTGCTCATGGAGGGATCCATGGTCAGAACGGCGTAGGTGACCGGGACATTGTCGAGAAGTGCAGACAGCACTCCGAGCAGGACGTTCGCGGTGTCGACCCCGAGACTGCCGTAGAGACCGGCTGCGAGTCGATCCAGATGACCCATCGCGCCGAGACCTCCGACACACATGATGACGCCGAAGAAGAAGAGCAGAGTGTCCCACTCGACGCTGGCCACGTTCTCGAAGGCCTTGTGTCCAGGGTGAGCGTGCTCGCCTCTTCGTCGGCAGTCGAAGTAACAGTAGATCATGTAGTAGCCCAACCCCGTGGTCATGCCGAGGAACGGCGGGAGGTGGAGCCATGCGTGGAAGGTCACCGCAGTGGCGACGGTCGCCACGAAAAGCAGCACGAGAACCCACCAGTCTTCCTGTAGGGGGACGCGCGTTGGGCTGACTCCGGCCTTCCCAGGTCGAAGCGTGAGTGCGATGACAGATGCAGGAACCAGCCAGGTCACGAGTGCGGGGACGATGAGCAGCATGAACGAGAGGGTTGGCACTTTCCCCGCTTGCCAGATCATGAGCGTCGTGATGTCGCCGAACGGGGAGAAGGCACCACCTGAGTTCGCCGCGATGACCACGTTCGTGCATCCCGCTGCGATGAAGCGCCGGTCGGACCCACCAATCCCAACGACGAGGGCTCCCGTGAGCACCGCGGTCGTGAGATTGTCAGCGATCGGTGAGAGGGCAAAGGCCGCAGCACCAGTAACCCAGAATCCCGTACGGGCACTCAGACGACGCTCGAGAAGCCACGTGCAGATCCGTTGGAAGACACCTTTCTGGTCGATCGCTCGGACGTACGTGACGGCGGTAAGGACGAAGAGGAACAGGGCACCGTACTCACCGAGACTGCGCATCAGCTCGGCTCTAACCTCGTCGGCGTCTTTCGCGTTGAAGATCGCTAGCGCCCAGATTGCTCCCGACGCGACGAGGAGAGGTGCCGACTTGCGCAGTCTTGTACGGTCTTCGATCAGAACGAGGATGTAGGCTGCCGCAAACACGGCGAGTCCCCAGTGGCCAGCGCTCGAAACCTCAGGGGTTGCGATGTCGTGGACGTTCAACGTTGCGCTTGGTGTCATCGTCTGAGTCATCACCATCACGTCGGCCTCCGGTTGGTGGGCGACCTGAGTCATGTCCGTTGCGTTCGGGGAGTCGCGGCGCAACGGCAGAAGTTGCCGAGGCGCGAGCAAATCCGTGGCGACCGATCTTCACGCCAGTGCCGATGTCGATCCCGTTGGATGGACGCACTGTTGGCGTTGTGACCGCCTACGATTGTGGATGTGGGAGGGAGAGCTGCTTAGGCTCGACCCTGCACTCCGGGCAGAACGGTATTGTGAGGGGGACCACGTTGGTGGGGCGTCGGCAGGAGGAATGGCAAGCGAGCAGCAGCCAAAGCCGGCGCAATCACAACCGTGCGCGAGGAGAGCGCGGGCGGTGAATCGCTGGGACAGAGGGCCGTCTCTTTGGGCGCCGGTTCTGGCGCCGTCGCGTCCTTCTTGTGGTGAGCGCAGCCACACAGATCGGACGGCCGAGACCCCGTGGTGCCGGTGGCAGGGTCGTCGCTATTGGAGTGAGAGCAACACCCTCCAGAGTCGTGGTGAGCTGAAGCGGTCGAGTCCGAAGTGCAGCCATGCCCGGTCACGCAGCAACAGAGGCCGAAGCTCGAGAAGAGCATGGCCCCTAGCGCGATCCAACAGGCTGACTTCTGAACTACGGTCATTCCGGGACCCCAACCTTTCGACGACCTCAACAAGCAAACCATAGACCAGAGTGTGGTCTCTTGCAAGCACTGGAAACGCAGGACAGTCCGAGTCGAGCCTTGAGAATGGGGCCGGATGATGTCTCAAGTCTGAGAATCTCCCCATCCCCTTTTCCGAAGCGATCCCGTTGGTGGATCCTCCATTGGTTGACTCTTGATCCGAGCAACGGCGGCAGATCTAGGTCGGTTCCACGCGTGACGCAGTTTAGTTCACATGAATGGAGAACGAGGTGTTGTGGCTCACACTGTCGGTTCAACGGCTGCGTTCGGAGTTCGAGTGCTTCTGGCAATTCTGGCTGATCGACTGAGCTGAGATTCTCGTTCTTTCATTCGTCTCGTACCGAGTAGAAGCGTTCGCGTGATACTACCAAGAAGTCGAGGAGATCGACGCCGATGACTCGACCTGCGGCAGATAGTCGTTGGTAGATGGCGTAGTCCTCTCGCGACGGATCGCAGTTACCCGAGGGGTGATTGTGTCCGGCGATGATCGAAGCCGCGTTGTTTAGGATCGCAGCCTTGTAGACTTCGCGTGGGTGAACCAAGGAGGCGGCGAGGGTGCCGACGGAGACGGTCTCAACGGCGGTGACTTGGTTGCGGACGTCGAGGTGGAGCGTGACAAAGTGCTCGCGGTCCTTGTGTCCGATCAGATCTTGGAGCATGCCGGCTGCGTCTGCGGGTCCACGTACTGTGGATATGGGCTCTCGAACGTAGTCGGAGAGTTCGGTGGTGACCAGGCTGACGCGACTCCTCGGCGTGGCGGTCGCTTCGGTACGTACAATGTTCTTCGCCAGCTCGTAGGCGGATTTGGTTCGGTGCCGATGGCGATTCTCTATGGCGCGTCGCAGAAGGGGGTCGGGTTCGCCGCCTCTCTGCCAGTCGGCGATTCGTTCCCGAGCGGCGGCCGGCTGTAGGTAGCCTCCCGCTTCGACGAGAGCGTGCGCCAGGAGGTGTTCGTACTTCGATGGGCGTGTGTCTTTCATGTGGCGGAGAGAGGCGAATCGCTTTTGAATCTTGAACTGAATTGCCCCACTCTCGGCCAATGAGTCTTAGTAGCAGCGTCGACAGGCCCAGCATCCAGAAACTTCATCGCGAGAAGCCGGACAATCCGTCGGGTGAGTCGGGACAGCTTTAGCGTGCGGAGTCCGTGGCCCATGGAGAGGAAAGGTGACCGCCACTTCGAGCGGCGCGGGCGGATCGTTCGGGCGACGCAGGTAGGCCCGTCGGTTCACCGGGACGGACTGTTCGATGTATTCGAGCGCGGACGGGGGTGTGCCCGCGTCGAGACTGAACATGAGGTGCGGTAACGCTTCGTGTGTGTCGACCCTCCGCGTGAATTCCCAGGTCTGACCACCAAGCTCATGGATCTTCTCGACGAGGTAGCGATGGCTCGGCAGGACTTCGCCGCTTCCCGCGAGTCGAACGGCTCGGCCCGCAGCCTCGTCGACCACCGTGTGTGCGACGCGGTCCGGGTCCTTTTCGATCATTTGCTGAATCGCGACGCTCTTGAGTACGGCCTGCCGGTACGCCTGCCGTCCTTGTGCCGCGTAACAAACAGCAGCACAGACGGCTGTGGGCCGGCAGTTGATCAGGGGGAGATCCAGAGACACCGAGCATTTGGAGTTCTGAGCGAGAATAGGGAGGTCCCAGCGGACTCGATCTTGGATCTCGGACTCGGTAAAGCTCTGCTCCTTCGCGACTCGTTGAGCGTGGAGGGAGGGCTTGGGGTTCTTCATCGGTCCCAAGCAGTCCCGAGGTCCTTAAGGACTTTCCACTGGCGATACCGGCTGTTGTCGTCGTCGGGTCCGTCGAGCCTGTGGGTCTTGCTGGGTGATCTCTAAAGAACATGCCGATCGCTCTCTGGGCATGGGGTTGATACGAATCATTGGGAGAACACGCTCTCGCTCGTTCTCGGAGCGATTAGAGGCGAGTGTCCGCCGGATCGTCATGCGGCTCCCTGAGGGAGATAGGAGTGCTCCGGAGGCGGACCTCGTGGTGGCCGAGATGGCGTTGATTCTCGATCACCTGGGTCAGGAACGGGCAGCGGCAGGAAGGACTCTGACGGAACTCCAGGACAAGCGTTGGTCGTCACGGCTGGACCTCAAGATGGTCCTCCATACCACGCGGTACCAGCCGTTTCCTCCGGAAGAACGGGACCCGATTCTCAAGAGGCTGGATCGAATCGATCGAGACGAACGCGGAGTGCGCGAGTCGGCACTCTCGCGCGAGCACGCTCACCACACTCGGCTTCTCGAGCTCATTCAGCGACACGCGATACTCACGGGGGAGGAGCCATGGATGCCGAGAGATTGATAGAGAAACTCGCGCCCGTCGCTCGAGATGACGCGCGTCGCTGGCGTCACGCGCTCCGCTACGGCGACACGAAGACTCGGGAGATGGTAGAGCTCGCGGTCAAGCGGAAGGCTGACGCCATCTTCGGCTCGGTAGCGCCGGAGAGTCTGCTCTCTCTTCCTCCTCGCTCTCTATCCCGCGGCGAGATCAAGCTCGGCACGGTCCTCTACGAGAAGCCGAAGTGGGGTTTCGCGCTGACTGAACGTGAGGTCGTGCAGAACGTCTTTCTCGGAGGTCGCTCCGGTTCCGGGAAGAGCAACCTGGCCGCCTACTTGATCCGTCAGCTGGTGGAGCGCGGCACCCCGGTGATGCTCATCGACTGGAAGCGAAACGGGCGCGGGTACCTGCCGCTCTTTCCGCGAAACGCGCGGGTCGAGGTCTACACCGCGGGGCGGTCCGTCGTTCCACTACCGTTCAACCCGTGGCTGTCGCCGCCCGGAATGGAGCCACGGGTTTACCTGCAACAAGTCGTCGATCTCTTGTCCTCAGCGTACTCGCTAGGAGACGGGGCACGGAGTCTCTTGTACAAGGCCCTGACCCCAAGCGCAGAGGGTGAGCCGCTTCCGACACTCGTCGAGTTGATCGATCGAGTTCAATCAATGCCAGTCGAAGGGCGCAGCCGGGGTTGGCAGCTCACGGCGCTGAGGGCGCTCGAGAGCGTCCGCTTCGCCTCGCTTACCGGCGGTACGGCCGATGAGCAGTCTCTCTTCGCCGAACGCCTCGCGAACCAGACCACGATCGTCGAGGTCGATGGTCTTTCGCAATCCGCGCGACGCTTCCTCGTGCCGTTGCTTTGTCTCTGGCTCTACCAGGTTCGCCTCAAGTCCACGGAGCGTGAGACCCTCGAGTTCGTGATCGTTCTGGAAGAAGCCCACCACGTTCTTCACCGAAACCGGTCGGGCCATGAGTCGACGCTGGAGATGCTGCTTCGTCAGTGCCGGGAGCTCGGCCTGTCTTTCATTGTGATCGATCAGCATCCGAGCCTCATTTCTCAAGCGGCTCTGGCCAATACGTTCACATCCGTGGTGATGAACACGAAAGACCCGGCTGACGCACGAGCGGCGGCAGCGGTGTCGAACCTCAGCAGTTCCCAATCAGGGTTGTTCAACGAACTGCCCGTCGGAGAAGCGATCGTGAAGCTCCAGGATCGCTGGCATCGCCCGTTCAAGATTCGGGTGCCGCTCATTCCGGTGGCGAAGGGTGAGATCACGGATTCGATGATACGGGACCTCTCCGAGGCGCGAGGCACACTTTCGGGGGTCATGCGCCGGCAGGGCACCGTCAACGGCGCCCTCGGACGGATTCGTGGTGCCGATCAAGGGTTGAACGCGGAGGAGTTGGAATTCGTCGCCGATGTCATTCGACACCCGGACTCGGGCGTCAACGACCGCTACCGCCGGCTGGGATGGAGCGCGGACCGCGGTACACGGGTGAAGCGTCGATTGCTGGGTGCATCGATGCTTGAGGAGTCGGTTGTTCCCGTCGGTCGGACCCGCAAGATGATCCTACGGACGAAGCGTGCAGCCGACTGGAGGGGGGCGGAGTCCGTCCCGCATGAGTACTGGAAGCGTTTCTACTGGCGTCGATTGCGAAGCGTGGGATTCAATGCCGTCCTGGAGGCGAAACGAGTGAAGACGAGCGGGCGGGTCGATCTGCTCGCGAAGCGAGGACAGGAGAGGATCGCCCTCGAGGTTGAGACGGGAAGAAGCGACATCGTCGAGAATGTGAGGCGTGATCTCAGAGAGCGAGTCGATCGTGTCATCGTCACGTGCACCTCGGCGGCGGCGAAGCGTCAAGTGGAGCGGAAGCTCGGCAAGGCTGGGCTTCTCATTCCGGCGCGGGTCACCATCGTCGAGCGAGACGCGTGGCATCCGGAGAGCGACGAGCCGGAAGACTATAAGGCGTCACTCCGGAGTGAGAACAGCCGGCGTCCGGCGGTTGGCGTCGGGTGGTCGTGATCGCGCAAAGCGCGGCAAGCTGAGCGCGCGACCGGAAAACGCGGGTGTTTCCCGGGTCCCCAGTTGCCTCGCTGCCGGCGCTTCGGCGGGCGATCCAGGATCGCTGTCCCGCGTCGCCGAGAGGGCTGCTCGCCACCGTGGCGTCGGGCGGACAGAGACTGCCGTACTTGCTGCATCGCCAAGTCCACCTGCCAATCTGGCCGGGTCCATTCCAGCGCACGATGCTGAAACGACGGTCTGGCTCACGCTCCGACGCCTAAGTAGCAGGCACGCTTGTTGCTCCCGGTGTTCGAATCGTCCCGCCGCGACCAGTATTTCATAAAGGCAAAGGAGACGCCGGACGCTATGCACAAGCTCAGCTTCTTTCCGCTCGGGAACGCCGACTGTTGTCGGATCGACCTCGACGGGGGCGAGAGGATTCTCTTTGACTGCGCCGCGACGCGGGACCCGAACGACGCTGCCGACAAGCGCTGCGACCTGCACAAGGAACTCAGGGACGATCTGAACGCCGCCGGGCTCGACCATTTTGACGTGGTGGCTTTCACTCACCTAGACCGCGATCACTTCGCGCGGGCGACGGAGTTCTTCCATCTCGACCACGCTGAGAAGTACCAGGACGGCGACCGCATCAAGATGAACGTGATGTGGGTCCCGGCCGCGCTGATCACCGAGCAGGCACCGGACGACGCTGAGGCGAAGATCCTTCAGAAAGAGGCCCGCCACCGATTCAAAGAGGGCAGTGGCATCCGTGTCTTCTCCCGCCCGGAACGCCTGCGCAAGTGGTGTGAGCAGAGCGGGATCAAGCTGGAAGATCGGATCGACCTCATCACCGACGCGGGCAAGCTGGCACCGGAGTTCACCCTCAAGGAACACGGCGTCGAGTTCTTCGTGCACTCTCCCTTCGCTGTCCGTCAGAACGCCAACACGGTCGAGGACCGCAATGGCGATGCGATCGTCGTGCAGGCCACGTTCGAGGTGGCCGGCGTGCAGACGAAGGTGCTTCTCACGGCGGACACGACCCACGAGGCTTTGGCAGGCATCGTGACGGTCACGAAGAAGTACGGCAACGAAGACCGCCTGGAGTGGGACGTTGTCGAACTGCCCCACCATTGCAGCTACCTGTCGCTCGGCCCCGACAAGGGTAAGGACAAGACGACCCCCGTGGACGAGGTGGCCTGGCTGTACGAGGAGCAAAGGCTGGACGGTGGCGTGATTGTCTCAACGAGCAAGCCAATCCCGGAGAAGGGCTCGAAGGAGGACGACGATTCGCAGCCCCCACACAGACAGGCCGCGAACTACTACAAGAGCGTGGTCGGCGCGACCGACTTCATTGTGACGATGGGGCACCCCAAGGAGAGCGCGCCCGAGGCCGTCGTGATCGAGATTGGCTCCTCCGGCGCCACGCTGAAGGTCGTCGCCATGACCGGGGCCTACATCGCGACCTCCCGGCCTGCTCCCCGCGCTGGATGACCAGCATGGAGTCTCCGTACCTCAAGGCGTCGGGTGATCTGACGTCTCCGGGCGACCTGGCGTTGTTCAAGGCCCGCGACCTCGTCGCGCAGCTCAGCAGTGGGGCGATCCCGCACGCCGAACTTGTTGAGTGCCGGCGGTTGGTCAATGAGGAGACCGTCGTCTTCGACCTTTGGCTAGAAGTGCCCAATCGCAGGGCGTTCCCGATCCGCCGGTTGGAGAGAATCGCGGCATCATTCACCGAAGCTGATCGGACCGTTCCGAAAGTCGAGGTGCTTCGGGACGACTTCCCGAGGGTCCCGCACCTGAACTTGAACCAGCAGGAGGTCCCTCCGAGCCTCTGCCTCTATGACGAGCCGTACACCGAGGTGAAGCGCCGTTGGACCTCGGCGCGGTTCGTGCGCCGAGTGCGCGAGTGGCTGGAGCTCACGGCCACAGGAGAGCTGCATCCCGACCACCAGGGGCTTGAGCCCCTCCTGGTGGACTTCGTTGGGCACATCGTGCTCCCTGCTGAGGTCCATCGCGCTGCGACTGAGCAGCTTGTGGTGAACGGGATCGCACCCGAGGGCGGGCGGTGGTTCCTACGCGTCCGCCGCCGCCCCGAGGGCGAATCGGCAGACGGCTTGGCGATCGTTCTGAGCCCTCACACCTGCCAGCCGCGAACGCACGGTGCGGTCCGCCGTGCACCGACCACTCTGCATGATCTTGCGGAGATCGCAGAAGAAGCGGGGCTCGACCTCATCGGCGAGCTCCGCGGGCGCCTGCCGACATGGCGCCAGGAGGCGATTGACTCTCGCGTTGCCCTCATCATGTCGTTTCCGAGAACGAGGACGGACGGCGGCCCCACGGAACACTCCGAGACCTGGTGCTTCGCGATCCCGCAAACCGTGGAGGAACTCTCCGTTGCGCTCGGGGGTTGGAGCTCTGTGGACGGCGTAACCGGAATGCTGCTGAAGCCAGACGAGGGGAAGCGGGGCCAGGATGTTCCGGTACTGGTTCTGAACCCATGCAGGGAGATGACCCGGAAGGCCGCCGCTGGATTGAATGGACTCGGCGGGGCGCAGGAGGCCCGTGTCGTCGGGGTGGGCGCCGGTGCACTCGGGTCGCAGGTGGTGATGAACCTCGCTCGCTCCGGATTCGGACGGTGGACGCTGATCGACCACGACCGACTTATGCCGCACAACCTGGTGCGGCACGCTCTTCCCGCCGCCTTCGTGGGCTCAAACAAAGCCGAAGCAGTAGCCCTACTCGCTGGGAGTCTCACGAGTCATGAAGACTCGTTCTTTGGCTTGGATTCCGAACTCCAGGACGATCGCGAGGAGGTTCGGGAGGCAGTGGCGGCGGCGGACTTGATCGTGGACATGACGGCATCTGTGGCGGTACAACGTTATGTCGCGCGGAATCTGAGCTCGCCCGCGCGTCGGGTGAGCACGTTCCTGACTCCGTCGGGTTCCGACATGATCTTCTTGGCAGAGGATACGAAGCGCCGCGCATCGCTCGACGCACTGGAGATGCAATACTACCGCGCGCTGCTGCACGAAGACGAACTTGCCGGTCACCTCCAATCCGGAAGCGACCTCCAGCGTTACGGAAGATCCTGCGCCGACACGACGGGCGCGATGTCCCAAGACCTCGTGAGCCTCCACTCCGCGATCGCGTCAAGGAAGCTCAAAGAAGTGATTGCGAATCCGGCCCCATTCGTCGGCGTGTGGCGGGTTGACCCAGACAGCACAGTTCAGCACGTCGCTGTTGCGGTTCGTCGTGTGACCGAGTTTCGAGTTTGTGGCTGGACCATCGTGATTGATGACGGCCTTCGAGATCACTTGGCCCGGGCCCGCGAGGAGAGGTTGCCCAGCGAGACGGGCGGGGTATTGCTCGGCTCCTTTGACCTAGAGCGCAAGATCCTCTACCTGGTGGACACGCTCCCCTCCCCGCCGGACAGCGAGGAACGTCGAGACCTCTACATCAGAGGGAGCGATGGGCTACGCGAGGAACTGGACGGCGTTGAGGAGAAAACCGGCGGAATGTTGGAGTACGTCGGGGAATGGCACTCCCACCCGCGCGGGGCGAGCACGGTGCCGAGCAGCTTCGACCTTGCGGCCTTCGATTGGCTGACGAGTCTCATGTCGATCGACGGGCTCCCGGCCGTAATGATGATCGTGGGAGATGCCCCTGAGCCCAGCCTCTTCGTCGGCTCAGTGGGCCGGCTTGAAGCCCCAATCCCGGAGCGCTGCGTATGAAAGGGCTGAGCTACGCCAACCTGAGCGACCAGTACGAGCGCAAGACCCGGTTCCTCCCCGCGGTCTTGTGCGCCCTCTCGTTGTTACCCGTCAGCGCGGCGTTGGGCGGCCCCGTCATGGAGTGGCTCAAGTTGGTCCTCGGTGGAGCCGGGATCGGTGCCGTCATGGCGGTGGGGCTGTCGCACGTTGCCTCGGCGATGGGCAATCGGCTGCAAGAGAAGCTCTGGCCCCGATGGCCCCTCGATTCGCCGACCAACCGACGGCTTCATCCCGAAGGCGATGCCTCGGCGCAGCAGCGATCGCTTTGGCACGGATCCGTGAAGCGGCTGGTCGGAATCGACATAGAAGCTGCGGTCGCGGCTGGCGAGAACGTAGAGGCGGCGATCAATGATGCGACAGCTGCGCTCCGAAACCTGTTCTGGAAGCGCCCCGAGGCAGAGCGGTTGCAGATGCACAATGTGGACTTCGGCTTTGCGCGAAATCTCACAGGCATGCGCCCCATCTGGATGACCCTCCTCGTCGCAAGTGCGGCTGCATGTTGGGTGGTGTTCCTCACGATCGACCGAGGTGCGCTCCTGTGGGCTGTCGTGTCGTCCGTCCTCGCCGTGATCTTGGTCCCGGTCGGGATCTGGGTCTTACCCGGGTACGTCCGGACGAAAGCGAACTACTACGCAGAGAGCTTTTTCGCGACTCTGGCCGCCGTTGACCGCGCCGACGGTCATCCCGATACCGAAGAGTGACCGCACCGCTGTGCATGCGGTTTCGGATTGCTTGTTCGGCGAAAGCGATTTGGATCTTCATGTCTGCTGGGCTGACCGTCGCAGGTTGGAGCTCAACTGGCCCCATGGCCGAAGAGCCGAAAACGAAATCACGGCTCTGATCGGTAGAGCGAATTTGTAGGACCGGAACTCATGATTCCGGCGAGGGTCACCGTGATCGAGCGCGATGCTTAGCAACCGGAGACCGACAAGCCGGAAGACTTATAAGGTGTCACTCCGGAGTGAAGACAGCCGGCGTAACAGTGAACGACGTCGAGGTGGTCGTGAGCTCCCCACGAGGGGCAAGTCAGTTCACGAGTCAAATAGGGAACCCGGCTCCTCCCACCATGAGTTCGAAAACCACCTCGACAGCGAAGAGATCCGCCGACGCACGGCTCCTGGACGCGCTCCGTCATCCGCTGACGGTCACCCAGCTAGCTCGGCGGCTCGAAAGACACCCGGACTCTGTGAGCCGGTCGGTTGTCCGGCTCGCGAAGCACCGCGTCGTGCGCTGCTTGAATCCCGCCGCCAGGCGGTCCCGTGTCTACGGGTTGACCAGGAAGGGCGTCAAGCTTCGGGAGGGCCTTGATCCTGATCGCGTGTACCAGTCTCCAAAGATCGACTACGAGCTCTTTGGTTGTCTGTGTCATCGTCACCGCAAGGCAGTCCTGCTCTCGCTGGATCGTCCGCTTCAACCGGCGGACATCAAGCGACGCGCGCGCTTGCGCGACGGCCGGCTCCGAATCAGCAGCAACAATGTTCGGGATCTCATTCCACTCTTTCTTGAGCGAGGCGTCGTCCGGCCTGTTCGTGTGCGAAAGCGGGTTCACTTTCGCTACGAACTTACAGAGGCCGGACGACAGCTTCGCGAGTTCATGATTCGAGCAGAGGCTGTTCGATGACGGCCGAATCGCAGTCGGTCGAAGGCTCTGACTCGGTCCGGTGTTGCGACGCCATCGACGGTCTCAAGAGTCTCGGTGACAGCTCCGTCGACTTGATCGTCACAGATCCCCCTTACAACTTGGCGGCGCCGGGGCGGTCGACAAAGCTCCGAGGTAAGGTCGTTCCGACCATGAAGGCTTGGGGCGCATGGGACCATCGCCACCCGTTCGACCACGATTTGCTCATTCTTCAGGTGCTCCGCGAGTCTTGGCGTGTCCTGAAGCCCGGCGGCGCGCTGTACATGTTCAGCTCCACGCAGAACGCGGGGTACTTCGTCCGAAAAGCCGAGGAACGGGGATTCGTGTTTCGGTCTCAGCTCGCGTTGATCAAGAAGAACCCGCTTCCAAGTTGGTCGAAGTCGAGCTGGCGATCTGCCCACGAAGTTTGCTTCTACGTCACGAAGGGACGACCGACGACGTTCAACTTCCTGTCGCAGAGCGAGCTCGTGAATGTGTACTCACACTGGTCCCGGAAGAAAGAGACGCGGCACCCGACCGAGAAGCCGCTCGAGCTTATTGAGAGGATCGTTCGCGTGAGCTCCAGCACCGGAGATCTCGTCGTCGATCCGTTTCTGGGGTCCGGAACGACGGCGGTCGCGGCGAAGAAGCTGGGACGTCGATTCGTCGGTTTCGATCTCAGCGAGGAGTACTTGGCAATGGCCCGAGACCGGTTGTCTCGATTGCAACCGGAGAGCGCGAAGAGTGCGTAGCCGCCGGGCCGACACCGGCGACGGTCGTCGTAGGGATCGAAGCTGAGGCCGGGCTCACGATTGAAGATCCACTGTCTTTCTGAAGTAGCGAGGAGTACGCCGTAGCGAATGCTTGCAGGACAGGGATGTCCTTTTTCTCGAGTGCCACGCTGAGTTGACGACATTGCTCATACATGATGCGCTGAAGCCGCTCGGTTTCTTCGACGCGCTGCTCGGTGATCGTGACGAACGCCGGGTCGACCAGGACCGCCCGGCATTGGGCGCAGAACTCCTCGTTGGGGGCGTTGGGCTGCTGGCACTTGGGGCAGTCCGTCAGCGCGATCTCGCGGCTGAGATCTTCGGCTGGGGCTCTGCCGTTGAGGTGGAGTTGCGTGTTGAGGATGTCTCGATCCTGAATGAACGTGTACGCCCGAATTGCGTTGCCGCCGACAGTCTGTCCGACGATGGCCTGGATCTGCGCCGTCGTGATTCGGGGGTCGCACATCTTTCGAGTGATCCAGCTTCGACGCAGCGACAGTGCCGTGAGCTCGTCAAGCCGCATCCGCTTGCGGAGTCTGCTGAAGAATATCGCGACGGCTGTGTCGGTGAGCTTCTCGCCGTACTGATTCAGGAAGACGAAGTCGTCCGGTCCGTTCTTCTTGGTTTCGGTCGTGTTCTTCCGCCTTTTTTCACGTTGCCATCGCAGGAAGTAGGGGGCGGACTTGAGGATTCGCACGGGGCGGCTTGCGCCGTCGCTCGCGTCCTTCGCCGTCGTGATCTGGAAGTAGTAGCCGTACTGGTCTTTCTCGAGTTGCCCCCAGGTGAGTCGTCGGAGTTCGCACGGTCGAGCTCCCGAGTCGAGGCCGAGGTAGGCGAGGAAGAACCGCCACATGGGATCGGTGGTGTGCTCGATCATCTCAACGATCTCGTCCTCGGAGAAGATCCGGCGCCGAATTGAGCCGTGCTTGGCCTTCGGACGCTTCAGAAACTTCAGGACGAGTGGCTGGAACACGCCGTCGCCGTACCAGTGCTTGAACGCGACCTTGACGGTCGCGACGAGGCAGCGAATTGTCTCGTCCGAGTAGTCGGAGTCGTTAATGATCCGCGACGCCTTCTTCATGAGGAGTCGGGACTCGGTCGTGAGCTTGCCGTCGACTTCCTCGTTGAGCTTATCGAAGTCACACTCGATCACATTCGCGAAGAGCCAGAGGAACCGCTCGTAGTTCGCGTGTCGGTGTGGGTGGACCTCGCCCGCAGTCGACTCAAGGAACTCTTCGATCATCATCCTGTTCTTGGGAGTGATCTGGAGGTACTCCTGGAATCGGCGTCCTTGTTGGGGTCGGTTGTTTTTTTTGAGTTCGGTTTTCATGGTCCTGTATTTGAGTTTGGGTTCTTAAGGAATCACCTGTCGTGCCTGATCGGGGCACCTGACCCGGCGGATGCATGCCCCCGCCGGGGATCGATCGACCGGGTTAGGATCTCGGTTTTGCGCGATGGGCTTCGAACCCGAGTGATGCATGCCCCTACCGGGAATAGATCGAGCGTGTAAGGTTCCCGTCCTGCGACGGCGACTCTTTGCGTTCAAAGAAGTGAAACCGACTTTAAGTAGTTTTCGGTCGGCTGACGTCTCCTGGCCGAGGGGAGGGCAAGTCAGGCGATCATTCAAGAAGCCGGGGCTCGGCCATTGTGCATGACAGACGACAACCGGGTTCAGAGCTTCGACGCCTCCACGGATTACGCCGAACTCCTCAAGCGCCTGCTAGGCGAGGCGCTGGCGGGACTGGATTTGTTGACGTCGAAACCGAAGCCCAGCGAAGTGCCGGCGCCAGCTTCATCGGGTGGAGGCTTAAGTACTGCGAGGTCTACTCGTTCAGAATGAAATGCACCAAGTGTCACGCCAAGATGCGACAGGGCGGGAGTGCCCTTCGGCTGGAAGAGGGTCTGATGGGCGTCGAAGACTTTGTCGGACTCGACAAGCCGTTGATCTTTTGCTCGGAGGATTGCCTCGCCGAGTTCGCCCGGCGGGGTCGGAGGAAGCCTGTTGAGCTCAAGCGGAAGGTCCCGTAACCGGAGCGGCGGTATCGTCGGCGGACCGTAGACTGTGACGTTTGCACTGATTCACAGCGCCTTGTCTTCGACGTAGGGAACCCAGCTGGGCTCAGGTGTCAGCGATGGTTTGAGAACCGCGGCTATTCGATGGTCACCCCGCTACCCTGCCGAAGTCGAAGTAACTCCATACCCCGCCGCGGCCAGCGACGATCGGCCCAGTGCACGCCACGGCCTCCTGTGAGACTTACGGCCATCGAATAACCGTGGTTCTGGCCATCGCCAACACTACAGGGCCCGACCGGCTGGAACGAATGGAGAAGAGCCGACAAGCGTCCGCGATGTAGCCAGCCGCGAGCTGAGCATGACACGAAGCCGCGGCGACTGTGGGGAGTCGGCCTTCTGAGGCACGCGCTGTAGCCAAGGCCGGTGCGGATCGGAAGGAGACTTCTGGTAGAATGCTCGGGTAGTCGGACGGATACTCGTCGCGGGCTGGGACGTGATGTCGTGGTGGACAGCACGTCGCATCGCGGCTGGATGCACTCGAAACAAATTGGCGGTGCCATGACGACAGCAGAGTTCTGGCAGTCTCGCGGTCGACGAGCGGGTGATCCATTTCCCAGTCCCGAGTACGCGTCGCGTAACGCTCGCGAGCAGTACGACTCGTTCAATTCGCACGATGCGTTCAATCCCTACGACAGCCTGCGGCCGGTGATCGACCCGGCTCAGGTGCGTCAACGGCCGACGCTCCTGCGGATGGAGGCCTTCGGCGCGTCGATATGCCTTCCTTCTGGGGACATCCTCCGTGCAAACCGAGAAGGAGCACGTGTGCTCCAGGGCTACGCTGAACGGTCAGGTAGCAGTACCTTCGAGCCGGCCGTGGTGGGGACCGACCCGTCGTCGTTGAAGGATCTTGGGGAGATCCGTGTAGTCGGTCAGCAACACCCGCGTTCTCGGTGGCTTGCGGCTCCAGACACAGTTTATCTGTATCCTTCGCTGGCGTGCAATCTGGAGAAGATCTGTTCTAAGTGCTACGTCTCGTTCAAGAATGAGCGGTACCGTGGGAAGAAGTTACCGCTTCAAACAATTAGAAACGTACTCAAGCGGCTCGCCGAGCTTGGGACGTTTCAGTTGATTCTACTGGGTGGTGAGCCGATCTCGAATCCGGACTTCTTTCCTATTCTGGAGATGGCAAACCAGTATCCGTTCATCGTCAGTTGTTCGACAAATGCGACTCTCATGACGCCTGGTCGAGCTGAGCAATTGGGCCAGCTGGTCGATCGGGTGCAGGTCTCTCTCGACGGCGCTTCGGAAACTGATTCTGAGATCTTGAAAGGCAGAGGCACCCACCGCCAGACTCTGATCGGCCTGGATCTCCTATGTGCTCAACCACTCAGTATCATTCTGAGTTGCGTTCTGACTCCGCACAACTCGACAGACGAAGCGATTCGACGATTTTTGGAGTTCGCTCGCGAACGGGGAATTCAGAGTGTCAACCTGTTGCAATACTACCCGAGCGGAGATCGACCCAACTGGAATCGTATCCTCGATTACACCCAGAACCGAGCGGTGCAACGAATCGTCTGGCGACTGGCACCGGAGTTTCCTGACGTCAACATCTCTGCTGAGATGGGCTTCGGTTTTCTTGAACGACGTCCTGACTTGGGCCGGAGAAAGGACCCCACGTGCCTGGGATGCGACTGCGGGCGCCGCAGAATCTCGATCTACCCGAATGGAGACATTGTTCCATGCGATTTCCTCGCGCAAGACAACGTTTTCGTCGCCGGTAACGTACACAGGCAAGATCTTCTTGAAGTCTGGGAGACCTCAAGTGTTCTTTGGGAGTTCAGAGAACGATCCGGTTCAGACATCGAGCCGTGCGCGAAGTGCGAGTATCGCCGGCAATGCTCTGCAGGCTGTGCCGCGATGTCTTGGCGAGCAAACGGAGCGATCGAGAGTGCGGACCCTCGGTGTCCGTTCGTGTCTGGGCAGGCGGTCACGTCCGAAAAGGCATCCATGGCTGGTGCCCGACCCAAGGACGAGGTTCAACTTCTTGATCCACGCCTCCGTACTCACTACCAGAACGGATTCAAACTGTTCGTGTTTGACCGTGTGTTTGCTGAGTCGTTCGCTGAGCGCCTGAAGGCCGGCCTATGCGAACTCAAATGGCAACGTGTTGAAACGCGTCTTTATGACCAGTACGAAGCCGACCTATTAGGCTTTGGCGAGCAAGTTCCAGGGATCCGAGTCGTTGTTGACCAGCTGATCAGACTAGTAGAGTGCGTAACAGGGCATATCGTCGTCGGGCCGGTTACGGCCGTTGCGCATCGATTGACGAGGGGTCAGTTGATTCGACCCCATACAGATGAGAGTGCACGTGCCGAGACCTATCGAATTGTAGTGACACTTCCAAACAACTCCGACGGCCTGAAGGGGGGCGATCTCGAATATCTGGACGGGAATGGGTGTGTCGTCAGTGCGTTGTCGCCAGAATTCAACAGCGGTTGCCTGTTTCAGATCAACGAGAGCAGCATGCATCGAGTGACGAGGGTTCGAGCGTCAGCCCGAGAGTCAGTCGTGGTGTCATTCTCAACCGAGCCCAGCCGAGGAAGTGCTTCAACGCGGTTGCCGTTCGTCTCCACCCGCGACGTTGACGACGCCCGCAAAACGGCTGCCGCACACGGCGTTCCTCAGTCCGTCTTCGAGTCGCAGTACGACTACCGAGTTTGGCGTAACGCGGACGAGTTGATACGGCAGTGCGGTCCCCTGCACAACGCTCCGCCCAAGCTCCGATATGAGCGGGGGCACTCGAATACGGACTTCCGAGGGGGACAAGCCAAGGGGACCGATCGGGACCGAATCAGCGCGCTGGAAAGGGCGCCGTATCTAACGCTTCCGATCCTGGTGCAAGATCGAACCGGTCGGATGGCTGTAGCAGACGGAAGTCACCGGATCAGCTACTTCACCGAGAACGGGACGGAGATTCATGGGGCAGTCTTTAAGTCGGACGACATTTGGTCATGTCGGGGGAAAGCTTAAGTACCCGGGCGCCGTTGGAGCCTCATGAGTCCCGCTGAGAAACCTATCCGACAGTCTAGCCGCTCGTCCAACGCGCAAGGTACCGAAGGCAGGCTAAGGATCTTGTTCCAGGGAAGCCACGTGGCAACCCAGCAGCGGTCCGATCCTCCCTACTTGCTTGAGAAGGCCCGGTCGATCGCACGGGCGCTCGGACGTTCCATCATTGAGAGTGATTTCGATTTGGTGCTCACCGGAGCTTGCAACCTGGATCGAGAAATCGGTGCAGAAGCCATCGCGGCGTGTCAGGACAAGGGCCTAGAGCCGAGAGATCGGATTCGGACGTACTTGATTGTGAAGAAGCCTGGGAGCGAGCCGAGGGGCTACGGCTCACTTGTCGAGAGTACTCTTAGGTACTGGCAGCAGTTGCGGACACAGCTCGTTCGAGAAGTGGACGCAGTAGTGACGATATCTGGTGGCAAGGGCGTCGCAGACGCGATTGACAAGGCCGAGCTACTCGGAGTCCTGGCGTTTCCAATCGCAACCGCAGGCGGAGCGAGCCACAGTGAGTGGCAACGGTTGAGGGACGCTGGCTATGGAAATCACGAACCCGGTGACATCGAGTTTCTGGCGGACATAGGACTTCAGCCCGATGACCTGGCTACGAGGATTTGCGATGAGTGCCGATCCCACGCCCGCGGATCCTCCGAGAGTCCGCAGAAGCCCCCCGGTTCTTCCGACGAAGAACGATCGATGCCGATGGAGCTCAAGGAGCTCGCACGCCGATTCCAGCCGAACATGGGCCCTCGAAAGTTCAAGGACATAGCCCGAGAGCGCTACGGTCTGGAGCAGATGTCGCGCAAGCGATGGACGGTACGTTTGGACCTCATGGACCCGGCCACTCGAGTTCGGTTCGAGCGCTGACTACCCATGGCCAACAGCACCGAAGCGCCAGTGACTCCGCCGTTCGCAAGATTCCAGTTGCGGTCTATTCGGGCGTTTTCACTCCGATTCCCTCTTGTTTCGTGAGCACCGCCGCAACCCGGGGGTTCACTTGCTTTCTTCGTGGCCTTCGGCTTTGAAGCGAATCGGTGGCAGCGCGCCAGCGTGCTAGCGTGGGTAACGGGCGTGGTTGTGTGACTCTCCCGTTTTCTCGGAGTGCGCTGGGCGTAATGGGATCAATCACTTCTGCGGTCGAGACCTCCATTCTTCTCTCGTCGCCTTCACGGCGCGGGCCGGGCATTCGTGTCAAGGGTCACGAGGTCAGAGCACAGCTGATGAGCCGATGCGCGCGATGAGCTCAAGTTGTGATTAGGGCCCATTTCTGCCCGTTGCTTCCCAATGTGTTCCATTGTGACCGATTGGGCTGGCGGCCAGTTCACCCTGCCCCGCGGCCGTGGCAAGCTCGGAGCGTCGGCGGGTGGATCGCTCTCGTTTGGGCGGCACGTGGACGCATTAGGAAAACGGTCTGCTGAAAGGGGGCCTGCGTGAGGGAACTGGACGCACGCGACTCGGTGAGCGAAATCGGCGCAGCATGCTGTCGGGTCTTGAAGTTTTTGAGGGGCAACTCGCACATCGAGACTCGGCTGGTTGAGAGGGAGTCTGGAGAGAAGGAGGAGCTGAGAACCTGGCTTCCGGACGAGCCGGACGAGAACGCTGTGATTCTGGCGCTCGGAGCCCTACGAGGCCGAGGCGGTGTTCGGGTTACGGAGCAAGTTCATCCGTTTGCATCGGACGAGTACGTGAGAATCTGGACGGAGATCCATCATGGCGGCTGAGTCGGATCGAAGTCCGCTAGGTGCTAGCGGCGAGAGGTCTCGGCCGATGTCGCTAAAGGAGCTGGCTCGTCGCTACAGCCCGTCGATCTCGCCGCGAAAGTTCAAGGAGATCGCACTTCGCTACTTCGCGTTGGAGCGAGTCGCACGAAGTCTATGGATCATCAGGTTGGACCTCATGGACAGATACACACGGAAGCGATTCGAGGACTGAGTCGCTGCGATCAAGGAGGACGAAATGCAGAGAGTGTCGATTAGCGTGATCATGCCTGTGTTCAACGACGAGAAGTACCTTCCTGAAGCTCTGGCGTCGTTCGCTTCTCAATCGCTTCCCGGTGTCGAGCTCATCGCGGTCGACGACGGCTCGACGGATGGGAGCGGAGCCGTCCTGGAGGAATGGCGGCATCGGATTCCGGGGCTCCGGATTTTGACTCACGAATCGAACCTGGGGCCGGCCGCGGCGCGGAGCACCGCGATCGCGGAAGCGCGCGGGGAGTTTGTGGCGTTTCTGGACGCGGACGACCGGTTCGAAGCGGACGACGCTCTCGAAGTGCTCTACCACCGGGGCGTGTGGACTTTGGCCGACGTCGTCCTTCTGGGATTCACGAGGTTCAAAGATGACGGGTGGGTCGAGCTTCCAGAGAAGCATCTTGAGAGTCTGAAACGGTGGTCCCGGGAAGCGCCGCTCGTCTCGCTCGAGACCCAGCCAGATCTGGCGACCTTCTCGACCACGGTGTGGAGCAAGATCGTCCGCAGGAGCTTCTGGGAAGAGATCGACCTTCGGTTCCCCGAGGTCAGTCGAGAGAGGTCGGAGACCGATGGCGAGCCGTCAAAGCTGTTCTACGAAGATGTGTACACCACGCTGACGCTTCTGTTTGAGGCCGAGCGAATCACCTGTTGTGACCGGGTGCTCTACGGATATCGGAAGGGCAAACCGTCGATCACGCAGAAGCGCGGCGAGGAGACGCTCGACGTCGTGGAGTGCCTCGACCGGGTTCTGGATGACCTATCGAGAACCGGGCGGCTACCGGCCGTAGGTGACCAGCTCAGATGCGCCTTCGAGAGGAAGGGGGCGCAGTACGAGGAACTGATCCGTCCGGAGTTCCGACGGAGGTTCGTGTCCAGGTTTCAGCAGCTCATGAACCGGCTGGAGTTCCTGGCGTCGGCTTCGGGTCTCTCCGGTGAATGCTCATCACGCTCTGTTCTTCGTCGCTAACCCGCAGGTACGTGCGTCGACCTTCTTCTACAAGATCCAGGAGCTGGAATGCGTCAGTACAAACTCGTCGTGATCGATGTCGACAACACACTGAAACCGGAGGACGGGTCCATCCCGTATGAGAACGTCTCCGCCATCCGCGAAGCCTCGGATCAACGCGGGGTGAGGATCGCGATCGCGTCGGGCCGGCCGCCCGAGTCGATCCGTGCCTCTCTTGCAAGGAGCTGTTTCGATGAGGATCTTCTCGAACAGATTCACGTGATCGGGTTCAACGGTGCGGAGACGACACAGGGTGGTGAGTCCATCCACTCCGTCCTTCTTCCTGAAGATGCCGTCGAGCGCGTGATTCGTTTTTGTCGAGCTGCGGGAGGTACGAATGCCGCCGTGTTCGCCGGGGGGCAGTTCTCGATGCTTCGAGGGAGGGTCCTGGCGTCGCTACTACGAAGCCAAGCTGGACTACCAAGATGTCGTTCCGTGGGGCGAGAACCTCCCGGCAGCAGGGTTCACAAGGTCGTCGTCATGAGCGAAGCGGGCTACCCGGCTCAGCGGGAAAAGGTCGATCGGCTCTTGGCCGATCTCGAGGG
>JAJFFE010000168.1 GCA_021776775.1 Planctomycetota bacterium
TTGCGAAGGGTTAACGTGTCGTGCAGTGAAGGAGTACCTCGTTGCTTTGAAACCGAAGCCAGTGGTGAGCTCTGGGATTCGGCGCGCTCCCGGGAACGCACCGGCTCAGTCGAACGACCCGTCCGGTCCGGACGTCGACCCGCTATTTGATTCGCCGATCGATGACCAACCCGACGGCAGCCAGCCCGAGCCCGACTCATCGGAGCGCAGCCAGACGGAGCCTCACCCACGAAAGCGCAAGCGACGCGGGAGAGTCGAGCCGGCGAAGCCAGATGTCTTCAATGCACGCTTTCCGATGACCGCGCGGCTGAAGGCGAAGCTCGCGCGACTGGCCGAGATTCAGAACGTGTGGAACTTCGAGGCGAACTTGGCGGAGTTGGTCGAGCAGGCCGTGAATGTTGGCCAGCGACTTGAGCGTCTCGTCGATCCGCGCCGCTTGGTCTTGGCTTCGCTCCATTTGGAGGTACCCCCAAAACAGCTTCGAGTGCAACGCCTTGATGCGAAACGGTGCGATGACCTTTCCGACCCGACGCCGGCACAACCAGAACGCAAACCTCGCGAGCAGGGAACCGCCCCGCGTCACGCCCTCGATCCGAGCCATGGCTCGCCCTTTTCCATCGTTCGTGATGTCCGACACCTCAGGTGTAGATACTCAATCGTTCCACCAGTTCGTTGACGTCTCGTTCGTCACTCTCGAGTCCGTCGTCGTCCTTCTTGGAGTGACGCAAGTGTTGCGATCGTTTCTTCTCGTTCAAGACTTGGCTGGTACGAACCAATCGCTTGAGGACGAATGAGCTGGTTCCCTTGAGAACCTTGTGCGTCACTTTGGACCGCAGCACACGGCGGCCGAGTCCGCCGAGCAGTTGCCGAGCGGCGGTTCCGACCGCGAAGGTCATTCCGTCGATTGTGGCTAGGGCCACGTCCTGAGCCACCTTCTCGCGGCCGTACCCTCGGGCCGACAACACCCACCGGCACGACATACGGGTGAAAGCGCTGACAACGAAGCAACCGACCATGACCAAGGCCAAGGGTTGCTTCATGGACAGCACGATCGCGGCGACGCACGCGACGAGGCCGCCGGAGAGCACGTTCGCCAGAATGAACGAGAGCGAGTGCTTGGCGGTGCGGAACGACTCGAACGCGTGGCTGGCGTAACTGACCAGCGTGTGCAGTCGACGAAGCTGATCCGCGTTGGGAGTCTTATCTTCGACGTTGGCTTGGTAGAACTCCTTCGCCTTCGCGAAGTCACGGTCCATCGCTTCGCCGTCGTGACAGACCCAATCGATGAAACGACTCAGCCGACCGCCGCGCTCGTGCTCGTAAAGCGCCGCCGTCCGTAGGTAAAGCGCGACGGGGTCGCTCGGCTTGCCATCGCGCAAGAGCTGGGCGTCGAGCCAGTCGTCCCCGTCGAGCTCGGCCTCGAGATCCATCCAGAGATCTCGGGGGACCAAGCTACGCTCCCTCAGCAGATCCATGAAACTGACCTGGTTGGAAATGCGGAGGTATCGACCGAGCGCCTGAAGGAGACGAACGACCATTCGCACCGGACGAAGTCGCAGCCCCTCGAGGAAGTCGAAGCGCATGAACTTGCGGTACTCGATTTCCATCTCACGGACGTCGCTCTCGGTCGCCGCCTCGAGGATGTCTTTGATCCCCTGCTCGTCGGTGCCGAATCCGTACATGCAGTCGCGAAGCAGCTCCGCCTTCGACAAGTGCCCGTTGACGATGAAGCTCTCGAGCAACAGGTAGCGCGTGCGCGTACCCATGGTACGTCGCAGATCTCCCCAGAAGTCGCGTTTGTACACTCGTTCGTAACGTTGAATCACAGCCTCACGTTCGCTCGGGCTGCGACCGACGAACGGTTCCCCGATCCAACAACCCGAGTGGCCGAGCACCGCGGCACGAACGTGTGCCGCGTCGGCGGTGAACGCCTTCCCGTGCACCAACGCGCTGGCCAAGTCGCGCACCGGGATCAGCGCTGGCTTCCACCGCCGCGACGAGAGGTGGCGAGCAAATGCGTCGTTGCGATGAGTCCGCCACTCGGCGCGAATCTCCTTGAGCTGTCGCCGCGTTTTCGCGCGCAGCAGTTCCGATAGAACCGGCACGCGCGGTCGGCGCCGCTCGAGTTCGCGGGTCAACTCGATGACCGTGGCCAGCGCTTCGTTTCCGTCGAGAAGCGCAATCACACGAGCCGCTTCGGTTTCCGAGAGCTGCTTCATGAGCGCATGATCCAGTGTCGCCACGCCGAAGCGTCCGCCGTAGCGCTCGGCGTACAACGCCCTAACCTCGGCCACGATCTCGGCGCGTCGAGGGTTCGCGGCCCACTTGCTGACGAGACTGAGGATAGCGGTCTCGTCTTTTCCCCAACGCCAACGGAGCGCCAAGTAGAGAGTGTCGACGTACGCCTCGTTTCGCTCACCGGCCAGCAAATGGTCGAGTCGCTGCGTCTCGGTCGGGACGTCGCGAAGGATGATGCGGCTAACGATCCGCACGTGAGGCTTACGCGACATCCGTTCGAAGGAGTCGCGAAACGAATCTCGGTAGCGGTCCTGAAACGCCGCCTTGATCAGTCCCAACTCCTCGGGCGTGCGACTGATCAAGATGGAGACTATGCGGTGGTACTGAATCGCAAGACCGCGAATCGCCTTGGCCAGCGCCACCGCAAATCGATCGGCGTCGAGCCGACGCTCGACCCCGATTCGGCGGTGAATGCGCTGCACCTGACCGACCGCCTTTTCGCAATCGGGATACTTCTCGAACACGTCGCGAAGCTGCGCGAGCTCCGCCTTGATCTCCGCTTGCAAGTCGAACAAACGAAACGCGCACCGCTTGCGGTCGTGGCTCTCACCGAGCTGGCGAGCTTTCCTGCGGATACGACGGTGCGCCTGCTCGAACCGCTCGACGTCCCGCTGTCGCGCGTCGGCGCCCAAGTTCGCGTCTAGCTTCGCGTCTAGCTTCGCGTCTGGCGACTCAGGCTCGTTTGGTTCCTCGCTCATGTTTGCGGATCAAAGCGCCTGGTCTTCGGAGATCTCACTCTCCGCGAGATCGTCGTCCATGGCGGCCTCGTTCGCGAGTTCGGCCTCGACCAGAGTCGCGTCGGTCGTGGCGAACCGCGTCTTCAGCTCTTCCGCGTGTCGGTGCGCAAAGAACACGCCGCGAATGCAGTGAAGGGTTCGCTTCGAGTGAGCGTCGAGAATCAAGATATTCCCGTACCCGAAGAAGAACCACTTCTTGAGCATGCACGGCCAGTCGGCGCGAAACGTCTTGCCACCTTTGGAGATGGAAGAGTCGCTGCGTTCGAACCGATAGTGATCGAGCAGGTTTCCGTGCGCCGGCAGTCGCCACACATCATCGACGCGTTGGTACGACGCCATCAACACGTACAAGAAGCCGAGGAACAGGGACAGCACGAACGGCCCGCCCCACTCCATCGAAACGGGTACCTTCTTCGTGATCTCGTAGATCGGTTTGAACAGAGACCAGTCGCCGGTCATCTCGAGGATGACCATCCCCGCGAACACGAGCATGATCGCTCCCCCGACGAGGATCGAGCTGATGATTTCCCAGTCGCGTCCCATCGCGATCAACGTGAACGCGATCGCCAAGAGCCATGGCCATGCGAGGAGCTGCTCCGGGATGAGCTTGCGGGTCACGGTCGCTTCAGTCTTCTTGGCCTTGGCCGCCTCACCACCTTCGACTTGTTCCACTTGTGCCGCGCTGGGACTGTCGACGACCTCCCCGGTGGCGGTCACGGTTGGGTTCAGCAGAAATCCGATGCTGACCAGCCAGCCGATGAAAATCACGTGAGATGTGATCGCGAATCGTGGATGGCAGTAGAACTCGAGCTCGCCATCGGAGCCCGCGCGACCGGCGAGCGCTCGCTTGAACAGGAATATGGGGTACGGGAAAACCCACAGTCCGACGGCCCCGAGGAAGTTCTTGAAGAGAGCCGCGATCTTCTGGCCGAAGCCGATCTTGTATTCTGAACTCGACATACCGTGAACGTCCTTTCGCGTCGGATCCGCCGGCGCGAGAAACTCGCGGCGTCAGTC
This sequence comes from Planctomycetota bacterium, assembly GCA_021776775.1. Classification (GTDB taxonomy): domain Bacteria; phylum Planctomycetota; class UBA8108; order UBA1146; family JAJFFE01; genus JAJFFE01. The sequence continues at coordinate 4,053 of JAJFFE010000168.1, forward strand.
GAATCCGAATACGCGCGGAACGAGAGAATGAACGTTGTGAAGGCTGGAACGTAACAACAAATGTAATCGCGCTTTGCGTTTAGATCAAGGAGACCGTTCGAGGCTCGTAACCGGCGTGGTCACGGATATGATCGGAGAGCCGACGGGCCCTCCCCCTCGGCGGGCCCGGCCGAGTCCCCCCTAGTGCGTCAAGACTCTTCACGCGCAGAGCGGCTCGGCCTTAACGAGGAGCCACGGTGCTAGCAGACAACACGCACGGAGCCAACCGGCATGGTAGCAACCGGCAGCGGGCCGATATGCACGATCCCGGAACGAAAGCTAATCCGCCCCGAGCCGCAACTCGACCGAATGCGGCTCGTCGCGCCGCCCGCGTCATGGCGGTCGCACTTCTCTGTCTCATCGCCGCCCCGTTTGCGACGACCGTCTTCGCCACAACCGTGCGCTATCTCGACGCCGCTGCGCTCATCGCCAATTCCGCCACGATCACCCATGTGCGCGTCACCCACGCCGCAAGTTCCTACGATGATCGCGGCATTATCGTCACGCGCTACACGCTCGACGTTCGTGAAACCCTGAAGGGAGCCAAGGCGACCCGGCTCGAGATCGAACTCCCGGGCGGCCGCGTCGGCGACCGAGTCCTCTCCGTCCCCGGGCTGAGTCGCTACTCCGTCGGAGACGAGCTGGTCTTATTCCTGGAGCCGAAACGGATGGGCGATCGAACCGTTCCGGTCGGCTTCGACCAAGGCGTGTGGCGCGTTCGCCGAGACGACTCGGGTCAGTCGCACGTCGTGCGTACCATGAAGGGGCTGAGGCGAGTCCGCACCAAGTCAGTAGCGCCGTCGACACGGGCAGACCTGCCGAACCGCGCACCGCTCGAGCAGTTCAAAGATCGAATCAAAAAGACGATCCGGGCCGGCAGCTCGACGACGGGCGGGAAGCGATGAGACGCTCGCGAACCCCGCTGACGCTCCTCGCAATGTCCGTCGTCGCACTCTCTATCCTCTCACCATCTGCCACCCCCGTCGCCGCGCACATTCCACTGTTCGTGGGGGGGATTCCGGCGAAGTGGCATCCGAGCGACCTCCCCCTCACTTATGTGATTCAGTCCGATGGATCGGACGATCTCTCGTTCGAAGCGGTCGTCAGCGCAATACGGGAAGCGTTCACAGAGTGGAGCTCGATCGACGACACCACCTTCTCGTTCATCGAGGACACGACGAGTGATCCGAGTTCGAGAGAGCTCGACGACTCCACCCATATCGTGCTGTTCGACGAAGATGGATCGAGTGGTTGGCTCTCTCCGAACATCATCGCGGTGACTCCGCTCCTGGCCCAGACGTCGGGACGGATCATCGACGCCGACATCATCGTCAACGGCCGCGACCACACGTTCACGACGGTGAGCGGCCAACCCGGCTACGACTTGCAGAGCATCATCACCCACGAAGCGGGTCACGTGCTCGGTCTCGACCACTGCGCGACGATCGCCGGAACGCTGTTCCCTTTCTCGACCGAGCAGACCACACACGTCCGCAGCTTGACGAGCGACGAAAAAGTCGGAGTGCGACAGCTCTACCCCGCTGGCGCGGCATTCGGACGGATCATCGGAAACGTGCGGCGGGCCGTAGACGACACCGCGGTGCGTGGCGGCAGCGTGGTCGCCCTCGACGACGACGGCGTTGTCGTCACCACCGGCTACACCGATGCGAACGGCAACTTCGACTTGCAGGCGGTTCCGGTCGACGTCTACCACGTCTACGTGCAACCGTTGCTCGGCCCCGTCACGGCCGACTCGCTATCGCTCGATCCGATCGACACCGACTTCGCCACGACCTTCTTCGGAGGCAACGACTCGCCCGATTCGGTGGCATTGGCCGCCGGTCAGATTACGAACCTCGACATCATAGAGGTCGCCGACGGCACGCTTCAGCTCGACGCCGCCGGGCCGACGCCTCGTATCGCACCGCGCGGCAGTTCCGCGTCGCTCTTCATCGGTGGTTCTGGACTCACCGGCGTCAACGAGACCATCACCGTCACCGGCACCGGCGTCACCACCCCCCTAACCCCGACCTTCACCGGCACGTTCTACAGTATCCCGATATCGATCAGCCCCACGGCCGCTCTCGGGCCGCGAAGCGTCCGTATCAGCAACGACAGCGGAGCCACTGCACTGCTGACGGGGCTCATAGAAGTGGTCGATCCGCCACCGGTCATCACGTCGTTCACACCGTCCGTCGCCGACTCCACGGGCGGCACCGAACTGACCATCTTCGGGACCGGCTTTCAGTCGGGATCGAAGGTCTACGTCGGCCCCGTTCGCGCGTCCGACGTCGTCGTGATCTCCCCGAACGAACTGCGTTGCCAAACGCCGCCCGGGTACGGGTTGGTCCCGATCCAGGTCGAGGGCCCCAACAGTCAAGTAGCGGTGGCGACGAGCAAACTCCGTATTGGCTACGTCCCGAACATCACCGCCGTGTACCCAAACGCGGGCAGCGCCGCCGGAGGAACGCCGATCACGATCGCCGGCAGCGGATTCGAAGAAGAGTTGACGCTCGAGTTCAATGGCGCAGCGATCACGCCGGAAGCGGTCGAGTTCGACGCCATTCACATCACGACCCCGCCCGCGACCGCCGGCGCGATTTCGATAGCGGTCACAAACTCCACCGGGTTCACGGACTTCGCGGCCGACGCTTTCCACTACGTCGACCACGACGATCCAACCGTCGCGTCGGTCTCACCCGCCGAGGGCACCAGCAACGGTGGAACTCTGATTCAGGTCCTCGGATCCGGCTTCCGCCCCGCGGTGACCGTACGGTTCGCCGTGTCCCCCGACGGCAGCGAAGGCGTCATCGCACAGTCGATCCAACGACGCAGCGAAACGTGGATCGAAGTCGTCGCCCCGTCACTCCCAGTCGGCCTGCATAACATGGTGGTCGAGAACGACGACGGTTCAAAAGCGTGCGTGCTCGACGCGTACACGGCGACCCCGCCCATAGCGTCGAGTCGCAGCCGGGACGGCGGAGGAGTGTGCGGCGCGGTTCTCCCGGTGGGTCGCCCGCCGACGTCGGGGGAGATGTGGGGAGCGAGGTTGCCGTGGATGGTGTTGCTCGCGCTCTTGGCGTTGTCGGTGTTGTATGAAATGCGAACCGATCGGCGGAGCCGGCAGCTGGCTGGGGTGACGTCGCGGAAGTGACGTCAGGGGAAGGGCCGGTGATTGGATCGCGGTGGTGCGGTCGATCGTAACGGTATCGGAATTGGTAACGCGGCGGCTGCCACGTACGAAGAAGACGGGCGCATCGTGCGTGGCTCGAACACCAGTGGGTTGGGG
>JAJFFE010000169.1 GCA_021776775.1 Planctomycetota bacterium
CAACGGAACACAGGCTGCGATTCTCGTGAAGATCAAGGCGCGACGCCGAAGTCGACCTAGTGGTCTTCAAGAAGGAGTAACGCAGAGATTCGCGGGAAGCGCAGCCTGCGCGGCTTCGCCTGATGAATAGTCCGGGCTAGCGAACGCGTCGCTGCGAGCGGCAGGTTACGACTGCGAAAGAGGTGACACGTGGGTGGTGGTGAGGGCGATCGCTTTCAGGTCAACAAGAAGCACAAGTTCGTGATCCGAGAGCCCGAGGTCGAGTTCGACGAAGATGTCGACGAGCTCGAGATTGAGTTCGATGTCGAGATCGAAGAGCCGTGCCAGCTCGAGGTGGAGAGCGAATCGAAAGATCCGCCTCCGCCAGAAGAGCCCGCCGACGCGGGCTAGCCCGGCCGTCACGGACCCGGCGGTGTGTCTCCGTGCTTTCGTGCGAGCAGCATGATCGCGAGGCTCACCATGATCGGGACCAATCGTTCGACCCAGGTGCCGCGAGTTTCCGGTAGCGAGTAGAACAGTACGCTCAGTCCGAACCCGAGTAGCATCGCAGCCAGCCGGGCCGCGGGAGCACGTTGGCCACGGAGTACGGTGACGACGAGCGCTGGGCCGAAGGCGGCGCCGAGTGCTGTCCACGCGAACAGGACGCGGGAGAAGATCTTCTCGTGCACGAGTAGGGCGACTGCCAGCGCGACGACGGTGAGCAGCACGACGCCGAGGCGCGAGTAGAGCATCGATTGAGACTTCCGCCCCCTACCTAGATCGTGCGTGACCGCGGACGCGGCGACGAGGAGTTGGCTGTCCGCAGTCGACATGATTGCCGACAGCACCGCGGCGATCATGACCCCCGCGACGACCGGGCTGAGGAGCGATTGCGCGGCCTTGAAGAAGATCACTTCTTGGTCGGCGAGCTCGGTGAAGAGGATTCGACCGCACCACCCCAGCAGTAGCATTCCCGAGTACACGATGACGGCCCAGGTCATGGCAATGCGCCGGGCATTGCGCAGTGACGCTTCACCTTCGCTGAGTGCCATGAATCGGTTTACGACGTGAGGCTGGCCGGGGTATCCGAGTCCAATACCTAGGATGCCGACGACGAATCCAAGGCCACCCGCCCCGAGCGCGTTGTGAGTGAAGCTCGTGTAGTTGCTGACCGTGATCGCGTTGACGCCGTCGCTGAATCCTGAGAAGCCACCGACCGCACTGAACGCAATCCACGGAAGAATCAAGCACGCTGCGGCCATGACCAAGCCTTGCAGCGTGTCGGTCAAGCTCACGGCCCAGAACCCACCGAGTAGCGTGTACGCCAACACAATGGTGGCGCCGATGATCACGCTCCAGCTCTTCGACAACCCGAACGTCTCCTGGAACGCCTTGCCCGCTCCATCGAACTGCGACGCGACGTAGGTGCCTAGCGAAATGACGAGGATCGTAGTCGCGATGAGGCTGAGAGACTTTCGCCAGCGGGGAGTACAGCCGCCGACGAGAATGTCGGTGACGGTGACCGCGTTTCGTACCTCGGGAGAGCGTCGCATCGCCGGTGCGACGACGTACCAGTTCAGAGCGAAGCCACCGACGCATGCCGGGAAGAGCCACACGGCTGATAGTCCCCACGCGTATGCGGCGCCACTGACCCCGAGCAGGGTCCAGGCGGACGACGAGCTTGCCGAGGCGCTGATCGCTGCCACCCATGGACCGAGCTTGCGCCCTCCGAGAAAGAAGTCGACACCGTCTCGAGTCCGTTGGCGAGCGGCGAGACCGATGCCAAGTAGGACGATTTTGTACACCACGAGCGTCGCGAGAATCGCGTGTTCAGTGGTCATGAACGGAGTCCTGGTCTCGTTGCGCCCAGCACTCTTTGGTGCAGAGCTTTCGCCGGACGTGCTGAATCACGTACTCCGAACGTTGGCTGGCGAGCGTCGCGGCGACAGGTGGCGAGATTCGGAGGACGCGTCGCATGAAGGCTCCATGGTTCGGCGGGAATCATCGCCGCTGGGACTTTCGTAGTCGAGCAATACCTCGAACGTCTCCGAGAGCCCGTCCGGGTCGATGTCATCGGTCGGTTCAACGGCTACGCGGTGTTCGTCGTCAGTCGGTAGAAACATCTCAGTAGTATCGAACCGCGCTGATCATCGCTCGGCGAGTTCTTGGAGCGTTCCTCGTTATCCCATGGCCGGTCGCGTTTCGGTGTGAATGCTGTGGTAATCGTCGGGCTCTCCCTGATCGCGCAACGAAAAAGACCCGCAGCTCTTCGCTGCGGGTCTTCCACGTGTCGTGGCCAATCGGGCTCGAGAGTGTGCACCGGCGGTGAGGCATTGAACCGAACAAGCATGCTGGCTACGAGCGAGCAGCGGTCTACCCACCCGGGATCGGAAGAGCGAGAACGCAAGCCGTACCGTCGATACCACTCAGGATGGTCTCGCCAGCGTAGCACAGCGCTTGTCGCCACCACGGAAGCTTGTCACACTCGCAAGCGGCTTCCGCTCCGTCAACCGCGTATTCCCAGACACAGCAGACGTACTCGTCCCAGGCGCCTTCGCAATCTTCCGGCTTCGGGCCGTAGAGATCCTCGGCGTACTCCCGGCAGTCTTCTTCTTCGACTGCGACCGGGTCGACCCCACCGGTGTCGCCATCGGTCGACGCACTTCCGCCGCCACCACCGCTGCTGCTGGGTTGAATGTAGGTCGGCGTCACTCCCTGAACCGAGCGGAGAAGCGCGAGTTCGTTGACGACGTCCTGGACGAAAGTGCGCTCGTTGTCCGTGTCGGCCAAGATTCCCGCGTAGTCTGGATCGGTCGCGAAGGTGCTCGAGTCCACCACCACGTAGTTGTCGTCGGTCTGAATCGCGATATCAGCCAAGCCGTAGTAGAGCAGGTGCTCAACGGAGTAGATGAGTGTTCCGTTGATGTCCAACGACGACGTCGTCTCGTTCGTGGAACGGTTGATATCCGTTTCAATCGACCAGAGCTCGTAAGCGCCTGAGCCGGGGACGTGAACATCGAGCCAGATGTTGAGCTTCGCCGTGGGCGTCGGCGTCACCATGATCGAGACGCTATCGACAATGCGGTAGGGCACCGGAGTCGGGGCAACGCCACCGGGTGCGATCACTTGTGCGGATAGGGACCCGCAGAACACGAGAGCGAGCAGGCAAGAGAACGTTGTCTTGCAACGCATTTGTTTCTCCTTCGAGAAGAGTTTGGTCGTGCGTTCACAACGCGAAACCAAGATTTGATGCGGACCGAGAATCAGACAAGCACCGAGAACGGCATGCTTCTTCGGTTCGGCAGGAACCCCGCAAGGAACTACGAATCAATCGATTCGCGCTGTATTACGAGATTCGCCTTGCCGTCGAACTTCACCTGCTTCGCTACTTGACCTGTTCGGTCGCAGCATTGGGAAATGATTCGGCGTCGCTCGCCAGTGGAGCAACGCGATCACTACCTTTGTGTCGCTGGGTGGGGTGCGGCCACGTCATTCTCAGATTTGTTGGAGTGTCGCTTACGTTCGTCAGCGCAGCGACGCGACGCGCTGCGATGGAATGCGATGCGATGGATCGGTGTGCGCTGGATAGAGTCGACCCGCCGTTGGAGCTAAGTCGCGCTTCTACTCGGTGGGTTCGGACCCGTGTTGGCGAGATCGCCGTCCGAGTCGTAGGACGCGTCGGAGCGAAGGAAATCCGATCGCCAACACCAGCATGGCGAGCATGACGCCCATGACTCGAACGGTCGCGGTTCCGGCAGAGGATCCGGCGGGCGCGAAGTGTGCTGCGAAGGGATCGCCCGCGTGGCGGAAGATCGGGTTGAGATAGAGGAAGGTGCCGCGGGTGTTCAGTTCGATTCGCACGTAGCTGTCGTCTTCGGAGATCTCGTACTCCGCTCGCCCCGCTCTGGAGACCCAATGCAGGATCTTGCCGCCCTGTCCGACGAATCGGATCATGTCGGCGACTCGTTTCAGCTGAACGGTAAGCACGCCGTCGTTCACTTCGAGGGACTCCAAGCCGTTCACCGCGAGCCGGTTCATAGCGCGAACGTTGACGAACTCACCGCGCTTCACCGCCGCGAGTACCGCCTCTCGTGATCGCTCTCGTGCGTGCACGAGAATCCAGCCGTTCCCAATGTGGCCGCGCGTTACGCTGTGGCAGTCGTCGGCACAAAACCCCCAGACTGGATTGCCGGACGAAAGTGCCGCGTCCCAGTGGTCGATACCTTTGGCGAACCGAGTGCGGATTTCGACCCCGTGGTATCCGCGGAGGCTTTTCATATCGTCCAGCGTGTAGCTGTTCTTGCGGTTGGGATGGTTGACGATGACGAGTTCGGCCCCGGCTCGTAGTTCATCGATGATCCACTGCTTGTGACGCAGGGTTTGGAACAGCGGTGCGTCCAACCAACGTACCGACTTGTTGCCGATGACGGTTTGGTGTTGGCCGCCGAGCCCGAATCCGTGTTCGTAGCATTCGAAGTAGAGATCTTCGCCGGGAAACGGCGGCCGAATGCGCTGGTAGTTCGATATCCCGACGATGTCGAAGTTGCGTCGCCGATAGTTCGCGAACAGTTCTTGATCCGAGTGCTCGCCGTCACTCAGCCCCAGCCACGCGCGGCCGTGGGAATGGAAGCTCGCCTTGAGCCACGGTCCCACGTTCTCGTCGGACCGTTCATAGGGGTTGTACCAACGATCCCCAGAAAACGGAGCGCCGGTCGACAATGACCGCCAGCCCGGCCACGCCATGTACAACACGAGTGTCGCGATGATCAGGCAACAGAGGCGACGCGCGGCCCGACTGGCGACGAGCGTCGTGGCGACGCGTAGCGAAATTCGAAGGACGCGTCGCATGAAAGCTCCATGGTTCGGCCGGAATCATCGCCGGCGGAACTTCGGGCAGCATGCCAGTTGGATCTTTCGTGTCAATCGCCGCCGTTGGGCTCGACGGCGGGTGGGGACGGTGGCGGGTGGGATTCCGCCGTGTGCGATTCTGCTGTGTCGGATTTTGGCGCGCGAGGATTCGGCGCTTGCGGTTCCGAAGGGTGTGACTCTGGACCGTGGAACCACCGAAACCCGCCGGGCTGCAACTGGTGGCGATCGTCCGGCGTCGGAGACGCCAGGGCGACTGGCTTGAAGAGTTCCAACTCGTCTACATCGAAGTCAGTGCCGAGCTCGATATGGAGCTGCTCCGCAATTCGTTCGAACGCACGCTTGGTCGACAGCCGTTGGCCAGAACGGTAATGGCCGATGAACTCATCTCGGTAGGCGATGATGAAGTCGCGCCCGGGATCGAGCTTCGGTTTCTCGGCCGCGTTCGGCTGCGCCTTGGGCTTGGACTTCTCCTTGGCGACCTTGGCGTTGTTGGTCGCCGAGGGCCGGGTCGTTCGTGTGGTCGCCCCATTGGTCTTGCGCTGGGGCTTGTCTGTTCGGGCGCATGGCTCGGCCGCTGAGTGAGACTGTCCATTGACAGCCGCGGTCGAGAGACCGGTGCCGCGAGTCGCGGGTATGACGAGTTCCGTTTGTCGTGGCATCGTTTAGCTCCGACCGCATAACGGCAAGGGCGAGGCCAGGCCTGTGAGGAGCGCGCACGACGAGATTCGTCGAGAAGGGGGCTTCTGAGCGCTCGCCCGTCGTGAACGATTCGGGCCAAGCGGACGGCTTCGCGGCTGATCGCCCGGGCGTCCTGCCCGGTATCCGCCAGTAGCTACTGGGCCCGCGCCGTTTCTACCGAGACGATACGATCGAGGAACGCGACGAGTTTTCCCGTGAGCTGACGGCGTTCGTAGCGTTGCAGGGATGAGGGTAGTGACCGGACCACTCCGTTCGACTCGATGTCTTCGGAGAGCTGGATCAGGGCGGTGACGATGGAGTCGGTGTCGCACGGATCCGACACGAACGCGTGTCCTGACTCTTCGACGATGTCGCGTGCATCGCCTTGGGGTACGCACGCTAGCATGGGGCGCTCGGCGGCGAGGTATTCGTACACCTTGCCCGGCACGATCAAGCTACGACGTCCGTTGGCGGAGCCGTGAAGGGGTAGGAAGAGCGCGTGAGCGCGGCGCAACCACGCCACCGACTCTCGATGCGTTTGGTATCCTTCGATTCGAACGCAGTCCGCGACTCCCGAGGCGTCGACGCAGCGCTTGGTGGCCGGGTCGGAGAGACCGACGAACGCGACTTGTAGTCGATCCCCGAGTGGGTGGCCTTGTTGGCGTAGCTCTTTGATTGCTCGGAGAAGGTGCAGCGGGGTTCGGCCCGACGTCAAAATGGGCTCCGGGCGGTAGTGCAGCATCTTCTTGAGCTTGCCTTTGATTCCTTCGTATGCGTAGAGCGTGTGGGTGTGCAGGGTGCCGGTATGGACGAGCCACAGGCGGTCGGACTCCAGAGGTTCGACATCGAGATCAAAGTCTTCTGAGTCGTATCCGTTGTTGACGACCGTGACTCGGCCCGAGGAGAGACCGGGAGTGTGTTCCAGCAGGGCGCGCTCGGACTCCGGGGTGTTGGCGACGACCCCGCTGGCGGACGAAAGCGCGTTGCGCATCCGCTCGTAGTCCGCCTTCCACTGAGACTTCTTTCCGTAGAGCCGCCACCCGTCGAGAGCCCACGGATCACGAAGGTCGTAGACGACCGGGACTTGAGTTTCCTGCCGGAGCCGATTGCCGATGTCCGTCAGCTCGAACGGAGACATGGTGATCAAGACGACATCTGGAGCGTGTTCGTCGATCGCCTTGCGAGCGGCGGCGTGCGCCGCTTCGATCCAAGCGTCGAGCCGAGACTTTGCGGTGCCGCCCGCCGGTTCCGGAACTCGGATTACAACAGCGTCCGAGCCGATCTCTCCCAGTAGGGTGGCGTCCTCCGGGTCCCAGCGGCCGCGTTCCTTTTCGGCGGAACGAGTCAAGACGATCGGGTGCCAGCCGAACTCCCCGAAGTACTTGCAGAACTTTGCGGTGCGCTGGGTGCCGGGACCACCATCCGGTGGGAAGTAGTAGGAGATCACGAGGACCCGTCGGGTCATGTCACGATCCTCGTAGCTGCGCTGCTCAACGACCACTCACATTCTCGAGGTACGTGATCACCGACCAGCCGCACGCTTCACTCACGATGTCCAGGCGACCGTCGCCGTTGACGTCCACGACTTGTAGCAGGTGACTCGCGTGGCTGTTCGGGGAGATGTTGTGTTGACGCCATGATTGCGCGTTGCCCGGATTTTCGAACGCGTAGACGTTGTGAATCTCGCGGTTCCATGCGGTGTCGTCGAGGTCCGCCGTCACGATATCGAGATCGCCATCCGAGTCGAGATCGACAACTGCCAGCGATTCCGGCATGCCGATCTGCGCATGAACGATGTGCTCGGTCCACGAGGCGCCAGCTTTGCTGGCTTCGTACCAGAACACTCCCTTGCTCCGGTGCCCGAGCGTGGTGACGACATCGAGCTGTGAGTCGCCGTTGAGATCTCGCAGGGCAACGTTGCTGACGCCTCCGCGCTTGTGGATTTCGTTCCATGCCCACGACGCCCCATCTTCGGTGGGCGCCCGATACCACCCATTCGCAAACGCGATGTCTGGTCGACCGTCGCCGTCGATGTCTCCGGTATCGAGTCCGGCGTGATTGTCGTTACCGTGATCGTGCCCAGGCTGAACGACGAACGGTGCCCACTTCTGACTGACGTCGTCGGGGATGGCGAATCCGATGATCCGGCTCTTCGCCTTCATGCCTTTGTTCATGAGGTTCGTGACGATCTCGCGCGCCTGACCGTCGCCATCGATGTCTGCAATGACCAGGTCGTGCAGGAACCACTTCTCCGCCGCGATAGGACGGTACGTCCACGCGACCGAAATGTTCTCGGCCCCGGGGTTCTCCCACCAGCCGAGCTCTCGATAGTAGAGCGCCGAGATGACGTCGAGGTCGCCATCTCGGTCGACGTCGATGAGCACGCCGGCGTTGGCGCCCATCATCTTTGTGCCGTCAACGCTCTCGGTCCGACTCCAACTCTTGCCCCCACCTCCGTTGAGATAGACGAACAATGCGTTCCCTCCGCCCGCGACGAAGTCGATGTCTCCATCGAGGTCGACGTCTCCGGCGCGAACCCATCCCGGTCGGCCATTGCCGCCGTACTTCGTCTCGACGTAATGACGAACGAACGAGAAGGGTGGTGAGTCGTGACGTCGGCCCGGCTGCGGGTCGCCCTGCGGGGCGGGCGCGGTGGTGCCGAGTCCCGTCAAGAGGGCCACAAGTCCGAGGGTCAGCAGGGGTGCGTTCATCACGCCTCCAGGAGCGTTTTCGAGGAGCCAATGCGGTGCAAGCGAAGTTTGTTCGTAAGCCGACTGCGTGCTGGGCCCCGTCCTCGTCGCGTCGAGTCGGCCAGGGTGCTCGGTAGTTTTTTCGAACTCGCGGCTCGCGTCAAACTCTCGGCCCGGGCCTCTGACAGTTTATCGACACCCGGCGTCGAGAGCTTGCCCAGAACTGCCTCGGCAGGGGTCGGCGATGTTCGGGTTGTGAGTGAAGTAAACCTACCAGCGAGCCCGGTGTCCCGATATTCGAGTTTGCTGGTAGTTCTCGAGCCCGGACCAGGTGGCGTTGAAGCTTCACCTACGACGGGATTCGATCTCGCCCAAATAGTCGCGGATGGCGTCGACGATCCCTCCCGACGCCGCCGGGGCAATGGCATCTGTGCCCGACAATTCGTCGATTCGATCGAGCTGTGTGGCGAGATGGCTCTGGTTCGTCGCCACGACCACTCGCCCGAGCGACTCGAGCCGCTTCGCGGTCGCCACCTGATGATCGTTGCGGGTTTCCCCGAGCGAGCCTTGCCGAGCCATGACGAGGATGGGTTTGCCGAACTCGAGCGCCGTGAGGATGGACCCCATCCCCGCGTGGGCGACGATCGCATCCGCGTCCTGGACGCGCTGTCGGTACTGGTCCGGATCGAGAAAATCGGACCACTCGAAGTGCTTCGGCTGCTGTCCGCCCGCGATCTGCGCGAACAGATCCGAGCGCCCAGCTTTCCCGGCCCACTCGTCGATCCCGTTGACGAGGCGATCGAACGGAATTTGTGCTCCGACGGTGACGAAGATCACGACGTTTTCGACCCTTCACTTCTGGGCACGCACGTTCTCCACTGTTTCGTTTCGAGATCGTAGTGTCGCACGACTCGGGCGGGCGAGCCTACCGCGATACTCAGCGGGGGGACGTCGCGAGTGACGACGCTGCCGGCGCCGATGATACTTCGCTCGCCGATCTTGACTCCCTTCAGCACCATCACTTGTTCGCCGAGCCAGGCGTAGTCGCCGATTTCGACGGGAGCCACGTCGAGGCGGTTGTTCGAAACGACCGGGTCGAACGGGTCGCTGAAGTCATGATCGTGGTCGCTGATGTAGACGTTTGCCGCCATCAATACGCCTTGTCCGATATCCACTCGTTCGACGGCGCCGATGTGAAGTCCCGGGTGAAGTTTGCACCCGTCGCCAATACGTATCTTCGGCTCAGACTGCGCCGGGCCCATCGCTTCCAGTCGCGCTCCACGCCATATCCAGACGGAGTTGCCGATGGAGATCGAAGAACCGCCGACCATGAAGAGAGGTGCGGCGATGTCCGAGCCGGACCCGAGGTTGCCGAGTCGACGCTTCAAGAAGAAGTTGCGGATGGCCTTTCGCAGCCGGCGTAGCACGCGAATCGGAAACGGCGGTCGCTCGCTGCTCAGCGTCACCATGGTGCTCTCACGACGCTTCTCGGGCATAGACCCTCCTTACCGAACATTGTAACCTAATACGTCTACACTCACGCTTCCTCGCGTCCGCCCTGCCCATCGCACCAACCGGTCGAGAGTCCATGCCGACGATTCGCCTTACGATTGCCGTCTTGCTGTTCACCGTTCCCGCGACTCTCTGCGCCGCACCCGTGATCGGGCTGTCGTGGTGGATCGACACCTCTCCTCACTCCATGCGAATGTCGCCACGTCCGCTGTTCGAGACCCGCCTCCAAGACGGCGTCGTCGTGCGTTCGGTCGGCAACGAGTTGACTGACATCCACAGTACGGCGGTCGAGACCTTTGCAACGCGCAATCGATTCCGCTTTACCGGAAGTCTTCGTCTCGACAGTGATCGCGGAGAGATCGGCGTCACGTTTGGCTCTCGAGTGCCGTTTCACGAAGAGTTCTATCGACTTCGGCTCTCTCGCGGGAACTGTTTTCTCGACTCGACAACTTCCGATGTCACAGTCGCTGCCCCGAACCCCACCGCGACGATCGCGAGGGAGATGTGGCACCGATTCATCATCGACTTCAACACCGCTCGAACTCCACAAGTAATGGTTAAGGTTTGGCTCGAGTCTGCGGACGAGCCGGGCGAGTGGAATCGGACGGTGTCCTCGGTAAGCCTGGCGTCGGGCTTCACCGGCTGCTTCGGCTGTTGGGCCTCGGGCGGGGGGTTGAAATCGTGGAAGGACCTTCGCGTCGACGGGGTAGCGCTTCCAGTGGGTGCCCCGGCGCCGGTGCGTATGCTCGCCGAGCAAACCGTCGTTTCGGTCGGCGATCCGCTGATCATCGCTCTCGTCGGCCGCTCTCCCAAAGCCAGTCGGCCTCGGTTCGAGGTGACAGACCCGTCGCTGGTCGAAACGAATGAAGCTGGCCAACTCATCGCGAAGAAGGCTGGCGTGGTCGGAGTGTTCGCGCTCTACGAGTCTCGTCGGCTCGGCCCGGTGTGGATCAAGATCGATCCGAGCCAGAGATCCGACGCCAGTCAGACCGCCGATCACGTAAAGCGCGGCGAGTTCACTTGGCGGTTCGCGAAGTCTCATCCGGTGGGACAGTTCGTAAACGGTGATCCTTGGGTGGTGGGTCCGGTGCACGTCGTCGCGATCGAGCCGGCGACGGCCATGAACGGTGATCGCATGCTCAACGGTTCGATGAAGGACCCGCGAGCGGGGACAACCATGCAAGGCTGGGACTCTTTGATGTACGGATTCAAGTACTCGAAGACCCGGTTCGACGCCGACCTGAACGTCGGCAAGGACCTGTCCGCGCAGGCGCCGCTCATTCTCGAGGGTCCCTGCTCGTTGGTGTCCGTCACATCTCGGTACGACCTGGCTGAGGCTCCCCCGACCCTGCTCAGCGCGGCTGTGCTGACGGTGCTGTCCGAAGCCCCGCGTGTGGGGGCGTTTCGGCCTCCGTACATTCGCTGCGACAAGTCGACGTACTACCTAGGACAAGTTCGAACCGAGAAGCTCCTCAACTTGCGAGAGGCGCCCGGTGCACCGTCTTTCGACTTGCTGAAGCAGTCGATCGCGGCCCCTTGGCTCGACCACGTTCCCGGCTGGCTGGGCCGGTTCGTCCACCCCGAACGAAACATGCCGGACTACGGACGCGATGTCTCAGCGCTCCTCGGCACGGTGTCATTGCGACTGAATACCGATGCGCCGCTCGAAGACAAAATGGGATTGTTGATCGCGTTCTTGCAGATCGGCATCGATCTCGACGCTGCGTTACAAAGCGGTTCGGGCTGGCCGTCAGACGGGGGGCACAGTATCGGACGTAAGTGGCCGATCCTCTTCAAGCGCTTCATCTTTGGGGAGTCGATCTGGATCGATCGATCCGTCGTTCTCTTCAGTGAGGACGACTCGACGTTCTTCGTGAAGTCGTTCAATGGCGAAGTGAACCGCGGTCTCGGTGGGTACGGTAGCGAGCAGGTCGGGGTTCCAGAGTGGGCGGATCGAAACTGGAGTGACCGCCCGCCCGGGCGTCAAAGCGACGTCGACTGGGGAGCGAACCCCTACCGCCGCTGCTGTACGTTCAACTCGCTCGGTGGACACTACCTGTCGTCGCTGGCCCTCGGGCTTTCCGCCGAATGGCAGTGGGATGTAGGCTTTGCTTACATGGATCGGTACATGACAGTCGAGCACGGTTGGTCACGTCAGTGGGACAACTGGACGGCTGCGATGTGGGACATGCACCGATAGCGAGATCGCCTACTGGATTTCGTCGAGGTGGAGTGATTGGGCGGGATCGATCAACAGCGACGGCAGAGGGATTCCGCTAGTCGTCATCGGTTGGAGTTTTAGCGTAGCCATAATGGACCTCAATGCTTAGGGCCCCGCAAGAGGGCCGTCGCGGCGCCTTACCGGACGAGGCACCAGCAGGCGTGTGGTTCAACCCTGGGGAGGGCACGGGGCAAGAACATGAACGCCGGGGCTGGCTACGCCTAAACTCCAACCTATGAGCCGGTCGTAGGCGTTCGGAAGGTCGCGTGACGACCGGCGAGTTCACCGGTCGTCACTCGACTCTAGTTAGTTAAAGGTCGGACGGTATCCACGAAGGCGGCACCGGATCGTAGTCCGGGTAGCTATCGCGATGCATGTCCCAGACGTTTCGGGTCCAAACGTCGTACTGCCGTTCCCAACCGCTACCGAGTTGCATGTAGCGATCCATGTAGAGGAACGCCGGTTCCCAGTCCCAGTCGTCTCGCAGCCCCATGGCGATCGCAGAAAGGAAGTGTCCCGCCATAGCGTTGTATGTGCAGCACCGACGGTAGTTGTCGGCGTACCACAAGAAGTTCGAGCTGGAACCGAGTGGCGACTGTGTCCAGTATAGGTTGCCCCACTCCGGCATACCGACTTGCCCGGAGCCGAAGCCGCCGAACCCGTAGTTGTAGACGCCGGGCGAAGTCTCCTCGACGATGAACGTCTGTCCTTCTTCGCCGAACGCGGTCGGTCCGACACCGAGGTCGGTGTCCTCTCCTACCATCGCTCGCTTGAACAGGATCGGGAACTTGCGACCAGAGGAGTGCCCTCCGTCAGGGTGCCACCGTCCGCCGTTCGAGAAGACCCCGTCGAGGTCGATCCCCAGTTGCATGAATCCAACGAGGACCGGCATCTTCGTGCCCAGCGGCATGTCGGTGTTGACGAATACTGCCGCGCGGCCGATCTGGATGGCCATCTCACGGCCGTAGTCCGGCATGTTCTGTTCGGGGTGTGCGAACCGTCCGAGCCAGCCACCGACGTGATCGAGCCACGGGTACTCGAAGTCCTCGGCGATGTCACCAACGGAGGGCTGTCCCCCGATAGCCGGGATAGTCCCGAGTTGGCTCAGGTCGAGACCCGACACCGTGTAGAACGGTTTGTTGGGTCCGCTGTACGGCGGTCGGAACGAATCCCCAGCCGGTGGAGTAGCGACGATCGTCAGCACCGCCGCCGCGACGATTCCAGGAGGCGAACCGGCACTCGACGACGGGCTGATGGTGGAAACCAACGAGTGGGTTCCGGAGATGACGAGCGGATCACTCGGCGATACTCCGTACGCCACGTTGAGGTCGTGGTGGTAGTTCGTGCCCGCAAAGCCACCGAACAGGCCCGAGTCGTAACCATGAATGGTTCCGTCGGGAAGCGGATCGAGCATCGAACCGTGCGTGACGCGACCCGACGACGCTTGAGTCGTCGAAGGAGGGTCGATTCCGACGATCGTCACGGGGCCCATGACCCACGGGTCACCGGTGACGAACTCTCCGACCGGGTAGTCCTGGTCGAAGTACCAGGTGATTCCGTTGTTGCTCAACTGGTTCGCGAATCCGCTGCCGCCGGAGCCGGCCTCGGGGAAGATCGTGACGTTTACCGATTGGCTCGTGTGTCCGTCGTGTTCGACGTAGACCGTCACGACGCCCGGCTCGAGAGCCTCGACTTGCCCCGGCGTGCTTCCGGTCGCAACGAGGGCCGTCGACGGAGTGATGATCCAGTCGACGTCCGCCGTCACGTCGTCGGTCGAAAATCCGTCGGACGAGGTCACGCTCATTTGCGTGAGGTCGCCGACCTCGAGAACCGTGTCACTGATAGTCAGCTCGAGCGTGACTTCATCCGGCAACGGGACCGGCGTGGAATCGATGCTGAGTTCGCCCCAACTCTTCGAGCCAGGGCCCATGCTCCATGCGCCGACAGTTCCGGTCGTCAGTCGCGTGGCGTTGTTGTCCCAGCAGTCGATGGCCCATCCTGTAGGTTCGGATGTGCCAGCCGCCCAAACTCGAGCGCGAATTTCGGTTCGACCCGTGTCTTCGAGTTCAACTCTGAACTCGTACCACGTATCGGCTTCGATCGTCAGGCTAGCACTGGTGTCGCCACCCGAGATGGAGGTCCCGTGCGGCGCGATATGAAACGAAGTCCCCGCGTATCGGCGTAGTCGGTAGTACGCATCCTCGGCCGGATACTGGGAGAACATTGTCACGCCGATGCTGCCGTCGGGGTCGCCGATCTTCATGCGACCGGTGAACGTTTGGTAACTGAGAGACAAGCTGTCGGGCGCCGCCAAGTGCGAGTGGATGTTCGTTGCGATGGAATCAGTCGTGATCACCGGATCGGATCCGTCGATACCGACTGCGAACAGCGAGTCGTCCACGAGCAGAGACCCCGATTGTGTGTCGATCCATGGTGCGACGTCCGGCAGGGAAGGCGGCCCGGCGGGATCGATGACCGTCAGTCCTACCGAGTTCGACGTCATGCCGAGGAATGTAGAGGTCACGTCGGCGGTTCCCGGGTTTACCGCGATCGCGGCGCCCGGCAATGACGGCGGCGGGAAGAAGTACAGGATGTCAGTCGGAGTGGCCGAGTATATCCCGACGGCTGTGAGGTCGACGCTGGACCCGTCGGAGAACGTGCCGGTCAGCGTGAGTTGCGCGAACTCGCCGAACTGAAGCTCGCTCTGTGATGTCGACAGAACGAGCGCGGTCAGCGTCGGTGCACCTCCGGCTACTTCGATTTCGATCTGGTCGGAGCCGACGGAAGAGAGGCTGGCCGCGATGAGCGCGGTTCCGGCGGCGACTGCGGTCACCGTGGCCGGCGAGCCCGGGGCGACCGAAATCACGGTGTCATTGCCAACCCACCAGCTTACCTGGTCGGTAACGGTGATCACGGTGCCGTCGGAGTAGGTTCCGAGCACTTCGATCTCCGTGGTGTCGCCGATCGACAGGAGCGAGTCGACCACGACTAGTTCCAGCGAGACGAGCGGGACTATTACCTCGATCGATATCGGGGCCGAAGTCACTCCCGACAGCGTCGCAGTGATCGTGGTCGAACCAGCGCCAATCGCTGTGACCAAGATCGGGCTCATGGTTGAGACCTCTGCCACGGTCGAGTCACTGACGTCGTAGGCGACCAGCGGCGTGACGTCAGACACGGTACCGTCGTCGTAGTAACCGGTCGCCTGAAGCGCGGAGGACTCCGTGATGGACAGCGGTGCCGTCGGCCCTTCGAGCTGAATCGACATCAGCACGGCCGGTGGCGGCACGACCTCGATCGTCAAGGGTGCGCTCGTCACACCCGCGAAGTTGGCGGTCAGGTCCGTCACTCCGGGCAGGGTCGCGGTCACGAGCGTTGGGCTACCCGGTGTAATCGAAGCGACTGAGGTATCGGTGACCGCCCAACTGACGCTGCCGGTGAGGTCGACCGACGATCCGTCGGACATGTGCCCGGTGGCGATGACAGTGGTGGTTTCGCCGAGGTTGAGGGGGGCGGCCGGTCCCGTAATCGTGATGTCGGCGAGGCTCGGCCCGGTGGTGGGGTCGATGACTTCGATCCCGATCGTGGGAGACGTGACAGCGCCGTAGCTGGCTGAAACGTCGATCAGTCCTCCACCGAATCCTTGGAGCTGAGCGGGAGAGCCGGGCGTGAGAACGACGAGACCCGACGGAGTGGCGTTCCACTCTGCCTCAGGAGTGAGGTCGAGAGCTCCCTCGACGTACTGTCCCGTCATGGTGAGGGTTGCGATCTCGCCGACGACCAGGGTCGACGAACTCGCTGCGACCTGGAGTGTCTCTGGTTGCGGGAGCGGGACGTCGCTTCCGTCGACTGCGAGCTTGCCCCAGTACTTGGATCCGGGGCCCATGCTCCAGCCACCGATCGTGCCGGTGGTCAAGCGGGTGGCAGAGTCGTCGTAGCAGTCGATGGACCACGTCCATGGCTCCGCTTCGGACTCTGGCCAGATGCGCGCCCGGATCTCCGTTTGCATTCCTGTATCGACCATGACGATTCGAAACGCGTACCACGTGTCGGCATCCGGAACGACTTCGGAATCGAGGTCGCCCGCTAGCGACGTGGCGTGCGGAGCCATGTGGAATCCGGTGCCCGCGAAACGACGAAATCGGTAGTAGGAGTCGACGTCGGGGAACGCTGACGCGAAGGTCACTCCGATGCCGCCGGACTCGTCGGAGACGCGCAGGCGTCCCGTGAACTGTCCGATCTCCCACTGCGACGCTTCCGCGCTTTGGAAGTGCGTGTGTATGTTGATCAAGGTCGAAGCCGTGCGAAGTGAAAGGTCCGAACCGAGGCGGACGACCTTGTGCAACATGGGATCTTCGACGAACCCGCCGCTCGTGGTATCGAGCCAGCTTCCCGCCGCGACGGGTTGTGCGTCAACGGCGGTGATCGCGACGAGTCCCGTGGATAGCCCCGCGAACTGAGCCGTGATCAAACTCGTGCCAGCGGTGAGTGGAGTGATCGTGTTGTCGGCAGCGATGGCTAACAGGACCGGGTCGACGTTTGACCAGTTGACGACGGAAGTGAGGGGAAGATCGCCGTCGTCGTAACGCGCAACAACCGCGATCGGAGTGGTCTCACCGACGTAGAGCTCTTCGCTCGCTGTTTCTAGGGTGACATCGTACGGCTGGGGGAAATCGACGACGTCTGATCCGACCGAGAAGTCCGCGAAGTATGCGACGCTAGCTCCGGTCGACCAACAGCCAACCGTACCCATCCTCTGTCGTGAAGAACTGGTGTCGACACAATCGATGTCCCAAGCGGACGGCTCGGCGGTGCCGTCAAGCCACACCTTCGCTCGAATCATCGTCGCGTTGGCGGAGTCTTCGACGTCGACGACGAACCGGTACCACGTCGCGTCAACGAGAAGGACCCCGCTGTCACTATCGCCGGTCAAGATTCCCGCGCCGGAAGGCACGACCCGAAAGTTCGAGCCGACGTTTGCGCTCAACCGGTAGTACCTGGCTTCGCTGGGAAACGCGGAGAGAAACGTGACTCCCGCGCCGCCGCTGCTGCCGTCGAGTCGGATTCGGCCGTCGAAGGTGTAGGTGCCGGGCCAGTTATTGGCGGCGTCGTCGACGTAGTGGCTATGGATGTTGGCCGCCGTCGAGGCGGATGAGTAGGCGAGCGTGTTGTCTACAACGGCGAGTCGAAACAGCGAGTCGTCTTCGACGAGGCTCGACTGAGCTTGTGTATCGACCCATGAGTGGTCGAAGCTCGTGAACGGGTCTTGTTCGATCTGGCCCGAACTCGAACCGAGTGCGCTCGACGAGGAGCCCCCACCGCCACAACCGGTGGCGAGTGCGAACGTACAAAACAACAAGGTATGGAGGACCATCAGATTCGCGGTGCGTCCAGCCTTGCCGGCGCGCACAATTTGCCTCTGCAAGAGACAACTCCCTTCTCAACCCCCTCGAGTCCGCCCGTGGGACGGAGCTCGTTCGTTCTTAAGCGTCATGGATGATTGCCCGTGGCGAATCTATCTGGCGGGCGATCGCCGCCCGAGATCGTTTGGCGATCGGGAGATTCGTCATCGTGGTCGTTCGGTGCGACGCCCCCAATTTGGGGCCGCCCGTCGCAACGAACTGTTCGCTCGTGAGCAAGGCTTAGACCACGAGCGAGTTTTTGTGAAGGTGAGTTGTAGTTGCTTCTCTTCGAGTCGCTTTTGATCGGTTCCGCACACTTCTACCGGTTCAGCAGCGGTGTCGTCAGTACGTTTGTGCCGGAAGAGACCGAGCGGAGTGGCCGGATTGCAGGATTAACCGACACATTTTTCCGAGCACTAGCTTGCTGCGGGAGTCGGCCGCCGGTGCTCCCGCGCGGCTACAGTACATCTGTCTGCAACCTGGGGTTGGCGGCTTCGAGACGAAAAGTGTCGGGAAGTCCGACGCGTGGGGCGGGAGGGACCGCCGCTCCTGGCCGAGTCTCCGGGAAACTCCCGAGGGTGACTCGGTGCAGCGCTTCGACGGCCGGCCGGGCATCGGTGGATCTCCGAGTCGGGGGCGGCTCTGGCGTGGCAGGGAGTGTCGGAATTGGCGTCAGGTCGTTTCGGTTCGTTTGTCCGTCGGCTGATTTATCGGACCAACTCGTCGGTGGTTGTGACTCACGGGGCATCAAAAAAAGACGCGCGTCAAACGACGCGCGCCTCCCGGTTGGCCCTATGTGATATCTCAGTTCTTACATGTCGGGGGCGACCCACTCGGCCGGCACCGGGTTGTAGCCACCGAATCCTGGTCGGTGGGTGTCCCACATGTAACCGGACCACGAGTCCTTTTGTCGTGTCCAGCCGGACTCGACTTGCATGAACCTATCCATGTAATCGAACGCCGGGTTCCAACCCCACGCCGGCTTCAACCCCATGATGTAGGCCGAAAGCAGGTGTCCGGCCGAGGAGTTGAAGGTGCAGCAACGACGGTACGGGTTGTCGAACCAGAGGATCGTGCCCTCGGATCCGAGCGGCATTTTCGTCCAGTATCGGACGCCCCAGTCCGGCATTCCGTTCTGGCCCGGACCGTAGTCGCCGAAGCCGTAGTTGTAGACGCCGGGCGAGGTCTCCTGGACGTGGAACGTTTGTCCGTCTTCGCTGAACGATCCTGCGCCAGCGGCGAGATCGGTCGGCTCGCCGAACATGGCGCGTTTGAACATGATCGGCCACTTTCGACCCACCGAGTGGCCGCCGTCCGGTTCCCAACCTTGACCGTTCTGGAAGCAACCGTCGAAATCGATACCGATTTGGACCAAGGCGATCAGAACCGGCATCTTTTCGGCGAGCGGAGCGTCGAGGTGGACGAGCAGCGACGCCTTGCCCAACGTGACAGACATGTCGCGTCCGTAGTCAGGCATGTTGTCCGCCGGGTGCAGGAAGCGTCCGAGCCAACCACGGACGTGATCGAGCCACGGTCGCTCGAGTTCTGCCTTCACCCCTTCGAACGACGGTTCCCCACCACCTCCGGAGTACGAACCGAGGAGACCGGTTTGCATTTGGACGAGGTTGTAGAGCGGCTTGTCGCTGCCCGCGTACGGCGGCCGGAAGCTGCCTTCCGGAGGCACCGCAGAGAGGACTGTCAAGATCGAACAGCCCTGCATCCCCGGAGGGGTGTACGCGACTTCATTCTTGGAGATCGTCGAGACCAACGAGCTGTCCGGTCCGAGGACGAGAGGGTTCGCGCCGCTGATTCCGAACGCGACGTTCTGATCAGCCTGGTACCTGTCGTCGGCGTGCGAGCCGAACAGGTGACTATCGTAGGCGTGGTTCGTTCCCACCGGCATGGGGTTCAACATGGAGCCGTGACGGATGCGCGTTCCTTCTTGAACCGAAGGAGGATCGATCGCGACGATCGACACCGGACCGACGGCCCAGTAGTCCCCATTCACGAACTGTCCTACTGGGTACGCTTGGTCGAAGATCCACGTGATCCCGTGCTGCGTGATCGAGCTGGCGAAGCCGCTTTCGGTAGCGCCGCCGTCAGGCATGATCATGACCGTGACGGTGTTCGACGAGTAGCCATCGTAGTTCGCTGTGAGCTGAATGAAGCCGGGGCCCATGGCCGTGATGTTCCCGCTCGCGTCGAGTTCGAGAAGGTCTGGTTGAGAGACAGTGAACGACGCGTCTCCGGTGACGCTCGACGAGCCGCTCGGATCCGTGACCATGAGGTCGAGTTGTGCGACGTCGCCGACGTTCAGCGAAGACTGCGACGAAGACAGCTCGAGTACGAACGGTTGCGACAGAGAGATCGGCTGGCTGTCGACTTCGAAATCGCTCCAGCACTTGCTGCCGGCCGCCATGCTCCAGCAGCCGATGGTGCCACTGGTGATTCGAGTCGCGTTGGCGTCTTGACAGTTGATCTGCCACGCGCCCGGCTCCGATTGACTCTCGTTCCACACACGCGCCAAGATTTGCGTCGAAGATCCGGTTTCGTTGACTTGAATGCGGAACCGGTACCAAGCACCAGCAACCGGAGTGACTCCAGAGTGCGTCGTGCCGCTAGTGATCGAGGTGCCGTGCGGTGCGATGAAGAAGTCGGTGCCGTCGTAGCGTCGGAGTCGGTAGTAACGATCCTGCTCGGGGAAACTCGAGTAGAACGTGACCCCGACTCCTCCCGACGCGTTCTCTAGTTGAAGGCGTCCCGTGAATTCGTACCCAGACCACGAGGCACTGTCCTCGGTGACGACGTGGGAGTGAATGTTGTTTTGCGTCGAGTCGGTCTGCATGACGAGCTGACTCGAGAGAATCGATACCCCGAAGAGCGTGTCATCCTCGGACAGGGAGTCCGCCATGGTGTCGACCCAATTCGCCAGTTCGATCGGGGTTACTTCCGAGACCTGAATCGACACCGGGCTGGAGTCCATGCCCGAGAAACTCGCGACGATCGAAGCAGTTCCGTCTGCGAGAGCGGTGGCGACGGCCGGGCTTCCGGCGCTCATAGCGAGAACCGACGGGTTGCTCACCGAGAACGCGCTCTGCCCTGTAACGTCGACACTGTTTCCGTCGGAGTAGTTGGCGAGGACCGTGACTTCGCTGGTTCCGCCGATCGGCATAGTCGAGATTGACACCGCGAGGTTCAAACTCTCGAGAGTCGGCTCCAGAACCGTCACCGCGACGACGTTGGAGTTGACCTCGCCGAGAACAGCCATGATTTGGGTAGATCCCGCGGACGAGGCAGTGAAGACGCCACCGCCGGAGTAGGCAACTATGGAATCGTCGTCCGCGACGAAGTCTACGGAGTCAGTAAGGTCTTGGCTTTGGCCGTCGCTGTAGTGTCCGACAGCGCTTGCCGAGAACGTCTCACCGACGGTCGACGACGATGAGGACAGAGTGAGAGCAATGGAGTCGAGCGTCGGTGCGGCGACTTCGAAGACGAGGGCCGCTGTCGATCCGCCGACCGCTGCGGTGACCGTCGATTGGCCACCGGACAGAGCGGTGAGGCTGGCGGAAGGACCAGAGGCTAGCCAGACCACCGTCGGCGCACTAACCGTCCAACTTGTCTGTTCGGTGACGTCACTGGTGGATCCGTCGCCGTACTGAGCTGTGACGGAGAGCATGACGATTTCTCCGAGGAGCAGCGACGTGTGACTCGCTCCTAGGCTGATCGAGGTGATTTCGGCCGCCATGACTTCGACGAGAAGCGGAGCCGAAGTCTGACCACCGAGGCTTGCGACAATCGTCGCGCTACCCGTCCCGACCGCAGTGATCACGGATCCAGCCGCAGTCAGAACCGACGGATCGGAGATTTGAATCGAGGCCTGGTCGGTGACGACCTGCGTCGAGCCGTCTGTGAACGACGCTGTTGCCGTGAACTCGAACGACTGCCCGACTTGCAGAGCGGTGGTCGGTCCGGTCACGCCGAGTGAGACGATCGTCGCGCCCGCAACTTCGACGTCGACGCTCGACGTCTGATCGCCGTAGTTTGCAGTAACGGTACTGGTCCCCGGCCCGACGGCGGTGACCGACCCGGATCCGTCGATCGCAATCACGTTTGGATTGCTGATGACGTAGCTAGCTTGGGTGGTCATGTCACTGGTCGAGCCGTCGATGTGAGTCGCGCTCAGGGTCAGGCTCGCGGCTTCACCCATTTGCAGGGTCGACTCACTGATCGTGAGCTGCAGCGATTCCACCGGAACGGGGCCGGCGACTTCGATATCGATCGTCGCTGACACGCCTTGATAGGTCGCCGTGACCGAAGTCGTTCCACCGAACAATCCGGTGATCGTAGCCGGGTCGCCCGGCTCGAGGTATATGCGCATCGGGACCGTGAAGGCCCAGTCGACGAGTTCGGTGACCGCGGTCAACGAGCCATCGGAGTACTGCGCGAAGACGGAAATCGTTCCCAACTCGCCCGGGCTGAGCGCGGTGGGGGGGCCGTCCATGGTGAGTCCGGTGAGGGTCGTCGTGCCCGCTTCGACGCATTCGAAGCTGAGCGAAGCGCTCAACGCGCCGAAGCTCGCGAGCAAGTTGTCCGTGCCCTCGCTGACCGCGGTCACGGTGAGATTCGAGTCACCCGATACCGCGAAGCAGTCGCCGTGCTCCAGTTCGACGAGGCCCGCGAGATTGACGGAGGCTCCGTCGAGATAGAGGGCGTTGATCGACAGATCCGTCGATTCACCCTCGACGAGGACCGTGTCGGTCGCTGTGAGCTCGAGGGTTGTCGGCGTCGGGAGCGGGAGGTGCGTTCCGTTGATTTCGACTGCGCGGAGTTGCTTTGCTCCCGGTCCCATGGCCCAAAAGCCAACGGTACCGGTCGTCAAGCGATCGGAGCTATCATCGAAGCAGTCGATCTGGAACTCGGAGGGTTCCGGATCGCCAGCGGGCCAGATCTTGGCACGGATTTCGGTGCGGTCGTCGACGTCGTCGACTTCGACCAAGAACTCGTACCACTCGTTGGCTGACGGGACGACATCCGATTCGGACGTTCCGCCGGTGATCGAAGTGCCGTGCGGTGCGAGGAGGAACGCACCGTCGTCGAATCGGCGGAGTCGGTAATACCGATCGGTGTTCGGGAAATCACTGAGGACCGTCACGCCAGCGCCGCCGGTCGGCGAGTCGATACGGAGCTGGCCAGTCACGGTGTAGTTCGACCAACCGCTGGTTTCGTTACCGACGAAGTGGGTATGGATGTTGGTCGCGTCCGACGACGTCGAAAGGCAGAGATCGTCATCGACTCGTGCGACGATGAAGAGTGAGTCGTCGACATCGAGACCGTTGTTCGGTGTCGTGTCGATCCAGTTCCCCGTGATTTCGGTCGGAGTCGCGACTTCGGTGAGTTCGATCTGCATGGACCCGATGGTTTGCGAACCAAAGCGCGCCGTGAGTGTCACCGATCCGGTCGCGACCGCGGTGATCAGCGTCGGCCGACCCTCGACAATGAGGAGGCGTCCGTGAGGGGACGCCTTCCATTGCACAAGGTCGGTGACGTCTTCGGTGCCGTCTTCGCCGGTGGCCTCGACTTCGACCTCTGCGGTACCGCCGACGACGAGGGTGTCGGACGGCCAGCTGATCGCGAAGCCTGTGAACTCGGTGGTCGGACCCCCGACGTCTTGTCGGGCGCCGTCAGCGGTGGGAGTCTCGGTGCTCGGAGTGCCGAACAGCGAAGTCAGGCCGCTGGTGACCAGCTCGGTCAGTTGAGTCTCGCCGGAGTCGGCCGCCGCGGTCTCTTCTGCGGGTTCGACGACTTCCGGTGCCGACTCCAGGAGCTGCTCGGCGGACGCCAAGCTCAAGCTGCGCGGTACGGGGTTGGCACGACGGGGCGCCTTTTCTGCCGACGTGGCAGCGGCAGGCGCCGTGGTCGCAACCGGGGTCGACGCTGTCGACCCGCGGTTCGCGTCGTCCCGGTCCTTCTTGCAACCTATCAGCGCGGCGCTGACGATCACGAGCGAGGCGGCGATACGCCACCATCTCGAGGACTCAGGTGCGTTCGTGTTCCAATTCACGGAGACATCCCTCCTTTGATGACTGCCCCGGCCGGCTCGTCGACGTCGCGTCGTTCGAGGCGGTTCGGGCCAAGCAACTATTGGCAAGGTCGGGACCTGGCGAGCCGAGGACGCGCGGAGATACGTAGGGTTCACGAACGTGGTGGTTTAGGGGGAAAGGGCCGCGGGACCCCCGGCGCCAAGGAGTCGGGCGAGTTTGCCGACCACGGGCGATTTCGGCGGAAGTTACCGACGGGAAGTGGCACCGGCGCGTGGCGCCGGTTGTCCGCGGTGATGGGCGTGTCACTCGCGTATGTGCGGGAAGATTCAAGTTCGCCGCCGGCTCAACCGACGGTGAGGATTAGAGTTCGCTCTCGAACGCGCGTCGAACGTGTTCACATTCACGGCGGCTCGATCCACTATGTATCTATCGACACAAAGTGGCGCCGCAACCCGAGCGGGGCGGGCTAACGGCCGGTATTCGCTGGCCAAGCTCGACGTCGGGAGTCAACCCGGGCAGAAGTTCCGGGTAGGATCCGCCGATTGGTTCGGCACCTTGAAGGAGATTGACTGACGTGGACCGTATCGTCCATTTCACCAAGGCGTATCACAACACGACCACGCTCCACCCCGTGGGTGGATTGATGTTCGCGTTCGCCGCCATTCTTCTCCTGACCGTGCCGCGTCGCTTCACCCTGCTGCCGATCTTCGGGTTGGTTTGCTTGGTCGCGACCGCGCAGCGGGTTGTGCTGGGCGGCATCGACTTCGACCTGCTTCGGCTCACCATTCTGACCGGGATCTTCCGAGTCTTCTGGCGTGGTGAGTTCTCGGCGTTTCGCTGGAAGCTGATCGACGTAGCGGTGGTCACGTGGTGGGCGGTCGGCGCCATCGCCTATATCGCGCTGCACTCCGACTGGTTGGACTCTTCGGTATCCGGACTGAGCGGACAAACCCGCAATGTCATTGTGTACCAAGCCGGACTGTTTCTCGATCACGTCGGACTCTACTTCTTGTTCCGGTTGTTGATTCGCAACTGGGAAGAAGTGGAGTCGGCTGCGCGTTGTCTCATGATGATCAGCATTCCGGTGGCCGTCGCGTTCCTCATCGAGAAGTCGACCGGGCGTAACTTCTTCTCCATGTTCGGTGGCGTTCCCGAGCAGACGCTGATTCGAGGGGACCGGCTTCGCTGCCAGGGTCCGTTCGCGCACCCGATCATTGCCGGCGTGTTCTTCGCCACCATGCTGCCCTTGATCGTTGTGCAATGGTGGAACCCTAAGCGTAGCGACCGAAGGCTCATCGTCTGTGGGATAGCATCGTTCTTCGCGATCATTTTCGCCTGCTCTTCGAGTACACCGGTCATGGCCGTGCTGTTCTCGATGTTCGCAGCCGGGATGTTGCTGTTTCGTCGATACCTCGGCTTCTTCCGCTGGGGCACGTTAGCTTCGTTGGTCTTCTTGCACTTCGCTATGGAGAAGCCGGCGTGGCACCTCATCGCGCGGGTCAACTTTCTCGGGGGGACCGGGTGGCACCGTTTTCACCTGATTGATGAGTGGATCAACCACACCCACGAGTGGTGGCTGTCGGGTGTCAAGGGGACCGCGCACTGGGGCTGGGGTCTTTCCGACATTACGAACGAGTACATCTTGCACGCGGTGAACGGCGGAATCTGGCAGTTGGCCGCGTTCGTGTGGCTGCTGGCGCTCTGCTACCAAGGCGTGGGCCGTCGCTGGCGACTGGCGGGCCGGGATCGATATCAGCTATATGTGAGTTGGGCTCTGGGTTGCAGTTTGTTTGCACATACTATGAGTTTCATCTCTGTGTCGTACTTCGGTCAGGCCAAGGTCGTCTGGTTCTTCACCCTGGCCGCAATCGCGTCGCTAGCTCCGGCTCCGATCCTGACGTTCAAGCGGGTCTACTCGCCGAAGATCAAGACGAAGCAGATCGATCCGTACGCCATCTACGCGCCGTCCGGTGACCGAAGAGTCTCGCCAACTTCGGGCCGCGATCCATCACTCGTCGAGTAACGCCAATAGCTCGTCGGTCTTGTTGTCCCACGTGTCATTGCTCACGAGGGCACGCCGCTCCCTCGCGGCCAGCTGCCGCGACGTGGTGTCGAGTTCGAGAAGCTGTTCGACTTGAGCGACGTATTCGGCGTCGGTTGAAGCGACTTGCACCGCCGATCCATAGCGATGTGCTTCGGGAAAGTCTGTCGATACGATCGGCA
>JAJFFE010000170.1 GCA_021776775.1 Planctomycetota bacterium
CCACCCCGCGCCAGCCGAGGCTCTGCACCTGCTCCACGCTGACGTCGGCAGCGAGCAGTATGAATAGCATTCCGATGAACAGCACCGTGAGCTGCTCCTTGAACTCCTGCAGCTCTCGCCGAATGTGGGTCTTCGCGTTGCCCATCACCACGCCAGCCACCGTCACTGCGGCGATGCCGCTTTCTGGCATCCACGCGTTGGCGAGTTGAAAGAGTGCGAGGACCAACGACAAGGCAAAGACGTTCTCGAGCCCTTCCGGGATGAGATCGCGCTTCCTGAAGAGAAACGCCATGCCTAGTCCGCCGACCACTCCCATGCCGATCCCGCCGGCGAGGTGCTGGAGAAAATGTAGGCTCCCGGACGCCGGACTGAACTCGAGGCGTACGATGTCGAGAACGATCGCCGCCGTGATGGCGCCGATGGCATCGATCAGCACGCCCTCGGCTTCGAGCACCGTCGCCACCGAGTGTTTGACCTTGAGCCGTTTGAGCAACGGACCGATGACTGTCGGTCCCGTCACGATCACCAGCGACCCGAAGAGCCACGACACCGGCCAGTCCCACCCCATGATCCAGTGCGCGGCGAACGCTCCCCCGACCATGGTGATCGCGGAACCGACGCTGATCAGAAGCTGGATCGAAAGCTTCGCTTGTTTCACACGGGTGAGGCTGAGGTTGAGTCCACCCTCGAAGAGAATCACGGCGACGGCGAATCCGACGAGGATCGACAGCGCGCCACCCAAGCTGTCGGGGCGAACAATGTTCGCAGCGCTCGGCCCGAGCAGGACCCCTGCAAGCAAGAGAAGCAGCAGACTGGGCAGCCGCAGTTTGCGGGCAAACGTCTGCGCCACGATGCCCACCACGAGCGCGATGGCGATGCTGAGGCTCGCGGCGCTATGGTGGCCAGCGGAATGCCCCGCCGCGGCGGCGGCCACATCATTGCCGGCCACATCGGTGACGGCGTGAGTGATGTCAGAGAGTTTCAAAATAGCCTGCTCCTCAGCAATTCGCTGGATACGTCAATTCGTCTTCAAGAACCCGCCGCGCAGGTTAACCGGTAGCCCGCGTCGCGCGCGAGCGTCGCCCAGTTGGTAACCAACTCCGGCCACGGAAACAACGGCGGAACCGACGATCCTGTCGAAATCTCCGACACCTGGATCACGGCGCGATCAGGTCACGGTGAGCGCTCGCGTCAATTGCGATCGTGGTCTATCCTTGCTTCGCTTCGGTCTACCGACCAAGCGGGGCTTTAGCGATACCACATTCATGACGAAGAGGTGAACCATGGGCAGCCGGCTCTGCCTCACGGCGGTCGTTATCGCCGTGTTGTCGACTACCGTGTCCGCAGGCGATGCGACGATCGACTTCTTTTCCTCGGCGTTTCTGCCACAGAGCGTCGAGATTCAACTCGGAGAGTGTGTGACATGGAACTGGGTCGCGGGCAGCCACACTCTGAGCAGCGGCACTCCGACCGGCGCGGTCGGAACGATTGATGAACCGGGCGCGCTGTTCTCGGCGACACTCGACGCCGCCAATCCGACGTTCAGCTACCCGTTCACGAGCGGCTCTGGAAGCGACTTTCACTTTTTCGATGCAGACAATCCGACCCAAGTCGGAACGATCAACGTGCTCGGGGACGACCTCACGTTCATCGTCGTCGTGGTCGACAATGTGTTCGAGCCGGCGAACATCGACATCTTCGAGGGTGACAAGGTACGCTGGGAACACGACCCCGGGGAAATGCTCCATACCGCGACGAGTGGATTGTCATCGATGCCGGCGGACAATCCCGGCGATCTGTTCGACGCAATCCTCAGCGACTCCAGCCCCGTGTTCGAGTACATTTTCAACGACGCGGGCGTCATGCCGTACTTCTGCGTCCCGCACGAAGTGCTCGGCATGGTCGGTGAGATCCGAGTGCAGGATCGATTCATTCGCGGGGACGGAAATCGCGATGGCCAACTCACCATCGCCGATCCGATCTCCACACTCGACCACCTCTTCGCTGGAGTGTCGACGAACTGTCGCGACGCTCACGACACCAACGATGACGGAGCACTCGACATCGGAGACGTGATCTTCTTGCTCAGCTACATCTTCTCGAGCGGGACTCCTCCACTTGCACCATTTCCCGGGGAGGGGCCGGATCGCACGGTCGACGGGTTGAGCTGCTTCCCGTAGCGAGTCGCGACGAACGAACCAACGGCAACAACAGAACGGCCGAAAAGTCAGGATGACTTTCCGGCCGTTCTGCGTTTTCGCCGCTCTATGTTTCTCGATCGTGTAGCTATCGTGATTTACTTGCGACGCCGCTCGCTACCGGGTTGCCCGTAGTGCTTTTCGATGAGTCGCTCGAGACGCTCGAGTCGGTTCTCCAATCGGGTGATCGGATCTTCCTGACGTTCCGCCCCCCTCTTCCGTGTCTCGTTTCGAGAGTCGAAGTAAGCACGGTTCTGCTCCGCGAGCCGCGGCCGCCAGTAGTTGTAGAGTGCTTGGTTCTCCTTAGCGTTCTTGCTCCAACTCCCCTGGCGCGGATCAGTCGGAACGGGATCGCTTCCCTGGCGACGAAACAGGTTGCCGACCACGGGGATGTCACCGAGAAGCGGCACGGAGCTGTTCTTCTCGACACCGACGGCTTGGCGAACCACCGGAACGTCGATCACAAGGTGATGGCCTTTGCGCACCACGCGCAGCTGGATCGACTGCCCGCCGTTTTCGGCCACGGCCTTCTTGAACGACTCCATAGTCACGTCGTCGTCGGATCCGATACCCACCACCACGTCGAACTTCTCGAGCCCGGACTTCTCCGCCGACATTCCCGGCACCACGCGAGTAATCACGACCGCGTGGGTCTCGACTCCGCAGTGATACGCCAACGCTTCCGAGGCGGGCTCCATGTTGATGCCGATCAGCGGTCTCGTGGTCGCCTGCTGGATTCGATGGTCGGGAAGGTAGGCAGCCGCACCCGGCGGAAGCTGAACGTCCTTGTTCGAGTTGCGAAACGTAAACCGAACCGAACCGTCGTCGCCGAGCACGTCCACCGAATCGCCCTGGCGTCGCAGGCGATCGGGATCGACCTCCTTGCCGTTCACCAAAACGGTCAGTCGACCTTCGTCGTCGAGCGTGAACAGCGCGCCCGGCCACTCATCGCCGTTGGCTTTTGAGTCCCAGCGAAACTGGCCCTGCTGATCCAGTTTGGACCAAAACTCCGTTGCGCTCGCGTCCACCCAAGCCAAGTTCGAGTTGGCCGCCGGTGCTAGAACGTGCCAACCAGTGAGCCCTTTCGTCTTCGCATCGTATTGCCACATATACTGATTCAGTGGCGCTGCCTTTTCCGGGTCTTGTGCGGCGCCGATCTCGGTGGCCGGCTCGGTCGCTTCTCCCGCTTGGAGATTGGCAACCGCCGCGTCCAACGCAAGGTTGCCGTCATCTTGAGCGGCAACGATACCGTGCGACCCGAACATGGCCGCGCTCAGCAAAGTGATCCACATCATTCTCAAGTACATGTACGACTCCTCAAAACGGGTCCGGGGGTGTTCATCATCTTCGGTGCTACAGCGAGCCGCGTCGGCTCACATGATCGAACGTCACCGGCGTTGCCACGGGCATGCCGGTCTCGGTGTGGTCTATGTCGTAGAACTCATCGACGGTGCGCCGCTCGAGCAGTCGTCGTAGGTAAACGATCTCAACCGCCTCTTGATCCGGCAGCGGACGGGTCTCGACGACCAATCGCGGGAGTTCTCCGACCAATCGTCCTTCGCGCATTCCGGCATCGAAGTACTGAATCAACGCGTCGTCGGCGGAGAGTTCCGCTGGCATATCGTTGTGACCTGGAGCGACAGGGTTGCTCGCGAGCTTCGATTGCTGGCCGACGCCCACGATCCATAGAACAGCGAAGAGAATGGCCGCCGCCCAACCCACCGCCGAGTTCCAACGCGCGACAAGGCTCTTCGAAACGGGAGACAAGGGGGCCGGAATCGGCTCTTCCAAAGGAAGATCGACGCCATCCGCGACCGAGACTTCCTGAGCCAGAACGACGCGGACGACCGCCTCCGACTTGATCGCGCCGGCGAGACGACGCCACACGTCAGCGTCCCGTTGCGCCAGCAGTTCGAGTTCCGCCCAATCCGCCGTGGTCGCGTCGTTGTCGACAACGCGGCTGATCAACAGCTCGTCTCGCTCGACGTCGTCCTTCGGATCATGCATTTCAGAACCTTTCATCGATTCAAACCACGCCTTCGGCACCGGGCGCGACCCCGCGTCGAGCCAACGTTTCACGCAGACGCTTTCGTGCTCGAGCCAGTCGCGTCTCGATCGTTGTCTCCGGCAAGCCGAGGGTGTGCGCAATCTCGCGTTGCCCCTGCCCGTGTACACAACGAAGAATCAACGGCTCTCGGTACTCGGGCGGAAGCTCAGCGATGCTCTTCAGCACCAGGTCCGCGTCGTCGCTCACACTCCCGTGTCGATCGAACACCGCGACCTCATCGATTTCATCGGCTGAGTTCGATGTCCGGCGACGCTGCAGTGCAACGCGTCGCCCCGCCGCCCGCCCGGTATTCATGGCGATCGTTCGCAACCATGGGCGGAAGCTCGAGACGTCTCGGAGGTCTCCGATCTTTCGAAGAACAGTGAGCGCGACCTCCTGCAGGAGATCCTCCAGGTCTTCCGTCGACGGCCGATACGCGACCAAGATCGCGGCCGCCCATCGACGGTGCCCACGCCAAAGCAGCTCGAGGGCGTCACGATCCCCCGCTATCGCCTTCGCGACGAGAGCGTCCGGAGAGTCCGATTCACGCGCAGGTTCACCCTGCGCGCCGTGCGATTCGCGTATGGCCATGGTTGAACATCTAGATGACGTACCTCCCGTTTTCCGTCACTGTTTCTCGAGAAAGTGGCGAAAGACGAAAAAACGGCACCACTCGAAAATCGAGGGATGCCGTACTTCTGTTTTGGCGCGCTGGTTACGCGGATCTGACGGGAGTCGGAGTGGGCGACTCAGGTTCGATACAGTCCGAGCGGTTTGCGCATGGCTCGGTCGTATCCGGGAAAGAAGTCGTTGTCCCGCGTGTCGTACTGGAACATGCCGGAGAGCGTCTCGGCGAAGACGTCGCGGAAGTCGGTCGTGACTTGGAGATCTCGGTTGCGGTAAAGAGCCTTCCCGCGCAGACCCAACCACTTACCGTGCACTTTCCCGCCGTTGACCTTCCCGCCAACAGCAAGCATGAAGCCGCCGTGACCGTGATCGGTTCCGACGCTACCGTTCTCGGCCACCGTCCGTCCGAACTCAGTCATAGTCAAGATAGTCACGCGCTGCATCCGTTCGGGACCGAGGTCCTGCACGAATGCCGCGATGGATTGAGCCAGAAGCCCGAGCATGCGCGACTGCGTGCCGTTACTGGCGCCTTGGTACGAGTGATGATCCCAACCGCCGTAGTCGACCGCGGTGATCTCGAGCGGCTCACCGGCTTTCAGCACCGTCGCGATGTCCGCGAGCTGCGTCGGAAGCGCGCCCTGCGGGTACAGCCCGTCCTTCTTCGACTTCGAACCCGACAGGATGCGATTGAGGTGGCGGAGTTTCTCGATCGTACTCACGCCTGCATTGTGAATGCCGGGCGCCAAGTCTTCACCCGTGACGGGAGGACGTCCCTTCTCGCGCAGCTCTTTGGCCATAGCACGGTCGCGCGCTCGACGCTTCGCTGGTGACAAGCCGGCCAACTCTTCCGCCGCTTCCCGCTGCCGCTTCTCGATCAGCGCGTCGTGCTCGGGGCAAGGCTTGTACAAGTCTTCGAACGCCGAGAGCGCTTCGTCCGAACCCTCCCCGGGGGCGGCGAGCACGGAGTACCGCCCGCGTAGTGAGCGCGGCAACAACGCCTGCGGGCTGAACGCGCGCAGGTAGTGATCGTCCGCCTTCTTGGTGCGGCGCAAGTATCGATTCAGCCAGCCCTCTTGGACCGCTTTGATACCGGGAGCGGCCCACTCCATAAAGTCTTGCGCATCGAAGTGGCTGCGGGTTTCGTGGGTCGAGCCGACATTGACGATCGGCGCGACCATGCCCGCCTTGTACAGCGGAAGTAGCGGGGCAAGAGCCGGATGCAAACCGAACGTCTTGCTCAGCTCCAGCGCGGGCGCTACTCCCTCGACCCGCTTGCTGTCGTAGGGACTGGGAATGGCAATCGTCGGTCGCAACGAATAGTAGTCCGGGTCGCGATAAGGAACGACGGCGTTGAGGGAATCCGCGCCTCCCCGCAAGTAGATGATGACGAGCGAGTTGACGGTCTTGACGACCTTCGTCTTTCCCGGCGTCTGAACAGCGGGAGCCGCGAACAGGCCGGGCGCCCCCACCGATCCCAACGCGGCGGAACCGGCGGCGAGCGCGGCCGCGTTGCTCAAGAATCGTCGGCGGTCGATCTCTGACATGTTGGGTCCTTCCGCGTTGCTAAATCTCATCATTGAGTCTCGTCATTGAACCTGGAACGAAGGAGAGCCGAGCAACAAGCCAAGTAGTCTTCGCAGAGACCACGCTTTTCCGAGCGCCGCCTTGGTTGCGTCGTCGATTCCGTCCGGGAAGATGCGTTTGATCATGGCAGCGCGTCGTTCGTCTCGCGGCAATGGGTCGAGCGACTCGAAGAACGACTCCGGTATCTCGACCCCGTCCAACTGTCCGCCCGAGAGTTTTAGAGCGAAGTCCCACCGATGAACCAGAACCCCGGGATCGAGCCACGCTTCGGTCTGATCGAAGTACCCGGTCGGGTCTTCACATCGGTAGAGCGGTTGCCCCATGCGGTGCAACAGGTAGAGAAGCTGCTCGGCGCTGGTGACCTTCGCCTCGGTCGCACGCAGTGCGCTAACCATCGCTTCGAAGGGTGATTTGAACTTGGCGCGAAAGTTGACGCGATTCAGGAATAGCGGGTGGAAAACCAACGCACGGTAGACATCGGGAAGATTGCCGCGACTCTTCTTGAATACAGCAGCCACATCGTCAACCAGTTTCTTGGGCGGTTCGTCATTGACGAGGTAGCGGCAGAGCTTCCACGAAACGAACTGTGCCGTGCCTTTGTGGCGGGCGACCGAGAGAATCAAGTCGGTCCCGTTCTTCTCGGTCTTGCCCGACACCTTGCGACCGAGGACCTTCTTGCCACCCGCGTCGTGGACGTCGTGACGAAACAGAAAGCCGTATGGGCTCTGGTACGCCTCGCCGCGCCAGCCGTGCGTCCAACCCGTCAGCGACCGCGCGAGTTCGCGTACATCGGCTTGCGTGTAGTAGTTGTCCGCGCCGAGAGTGTGAAGCTCTAGCAGCTCGCGGGCGTAGTTCTCGTTCAGCCCGGAGTAGCGCTCCAGATTCATGGCGTACTCGCCGATCTTCGCGTCCGGGTTCTCGCGGCGAACTTTTCGCGCTTGTTCGATCGTCTCTCGCTCCCGCTTCGTCAGCGGCTTTTGAGAGATCTCGTTGTCGAGGTAGATCGACATGGCCGGGTGCTTCGCTGACGCCAGGAGCATCTCTTCGAAACGACCGAAGGCATGCTGACGAATGACGCTCGATTCGTAGTTGTTGGAGAAGTAGCGGCAGTTGCCCTTGGTTTGATCGATGTTGAAGTGGTTGCGCCAGAACTCGACGATGACTTCTTGGAACTGTCGCTTCGACAGAAGCGCACGCACCAGCACCGACTCCTGAAGTTCGCGCTGCAGCCGCTCACGAAGCTGATTCTGCATAGCGAAGAATTCGTTGCGTTGATCGAGCGGAAGTTCGTCGAACCCGGGAGGAGGGGGCGGCCAGTACTGCGCCCACGTCTCTTCAATGGTCAATGCGAGAGACGGATACTTCAACTTCATGATCTCGTCGAGCGCGGAGTCGTCCACCGACTGGGGATCGAGCTGCGCTTCGAGCCACGTCTGCCAACCCTTTTCGGTCAGCGCGTCGAGTTCGCCGGGACGTGCTCCGAACGAAAGCCGATTGAGAATCTGACCCGCTTGTTCCGACGGCGACAGCGGCGCAGGTTCCTCAGACTCCACCGGCGAAGTCGCACCGCCAGTGTCGGGTTCATTGGAAACCCCGAACACCGAGAGCGGTGATAGTAGGAGCACCATCAGACACGTGCGACGAAGACTCGAATGCATGCGACCTCCTCACTCAGCATCTTATCCCCCGTCTGACGTGAGGCCAGGGGCCAGCTGCGATCTCCGCTCACACGGCCCAGACCGCTCGAGGGGTGAACTCGTTACGAAACGAACCTCAAGACCGATGGCTCGCTTCCGCAGCTATTCGTCGTAGTCGGTGTTGTGCAAAAAAAGAGAGCCGAGAACTCGGCGTGTTGCCAAGTCCTCGACTCTCTAGCTAATCCACTTCACGCTTTCGCCACTACGGGCAGGGCGGGAAGCTATCGCAGCCGAGCGTATCAAGGGTCGGGTCCGGTCCGCAGCTGCTCGGAGGCGGCAGAGGAGTACCCGGACCAAAGAGCAGGTCGAGCTTCGTGATCGCGTCGCCGATGTCGACGCCACCGTCGTCGTTGGCGTCGCACGCCTCGAGACACGATGTCGAGCCCCCTGCGAACAGGTAGTTGAGTACGGTGATCGCGTCAGCAATGTCACAACCGCCGTCGGCGTTGCAGTCGCCGCGCACGAAGAACGGCTCCTCGATGATGATCCGCTTGAGGGCGTCGCTGTAGATATCAGCCAGGGCGTTTTGATCCCCGCCGTAGCCACCAAACTCCCAACTCTGACAGATCACATCGCCGTACGGATCCGACGTCTTGTAGAAGATCGCGGTGTCGTAGGGATCCGCCGATCCACCCACACCATCGTCGCTCCAAATGACGCCAGCGTCGTCACCCGGAATATCGACTCCGATAAGCGGATCAGACCCCGTCGGCGCGATCTGGTCGTTCCAGTCGTTACCGGTTTGGTCTTGGTTGTAGACCGCGTCCAGTCCCGTCACGTCGACGTTCGAGTGCGATCCGCCGATCATGCCTTGGAAGCTGTCGTTGCCGTCGCCATTGATGTTGCCGTCGGCCTCGAGACCCAGGACGCCATCGTAGTCACGCCACTCGGTCGGTGTGTGGAAGCCCCAACCGTCACCCGCCTCGTGGTAAACCGACACGCCGCTGGTCAGAAGGCCTACCACCGTTGCCGCGTCGGTCGCGGACAACGCGTAGTCGTCGGGGAACGACCCGTTCATCATCCACAGGACGCCATTCGGGGCGCCAAGCAGCTGATCGAGACACGGGTAGTCGAGTGAGTCGATGATGATGTAGTCCTTGCCGGTCGCGTCGAACGCGGCGGCCAAGGCGCCCACACTGTCGATACCACTCGCGGTTTCGCCGGCGAAGATCACGTTCGTCTCACCGCTGTAGATCGAAATCGTAGCCGTGCAGCTAGCGGAGATCGTCCCGCCGCTGGTGCATTCCGTGGTCACGGTCATGGTGTAGGTACCGTTACCGAGATCCGGAATGTTGAAGCTGTACGTGTCCTGATCGCCGGACGCGGCGTCAGAGAAGACAACCGCGCCAGAGCTGTCGGTCGTCTCGAGCAAGAAGCCGGAGATGGCACCGCTCGAATCGGGGTTGGTCCAGCTCACGTCGATTCGACCGGTCTCGCAGTTTGCGGAACAGGCGAGATCGGCCGCTGGCAGACACACTTCGTTACAAGCGACGTTCAGGACACCAACACCGGTGGACGTCTGGAAGCCACCGACCTGGACGATCACCACCTGGCCGAGCGTCACCGGAATCGTGATGGACGACTGCAGGCCGCAGAAGTCGTCGTTGCACGCAATGGGGGTCGGAACGGCTCCCGCCACCGGGCAGGCGTCATAGAGTGCCAATCGACTGTCGTAGGTGCTGCCACACGTGTCGATGGTGAGTTCACCCGTGCACGACGCGGTCACGCAGTACCAAATGTCGCTAGGCGCCAGGGAACCACCACAGCCGGGGCTCACACCACTCGGGGTCGCAAAGGTGGTCATGAACGGGAAGCTACCGTCGGCGTCGATTTCTATGCAGTCCTCACACTCGTCATTGAGAGGCGAGCAGTCATTCGGTCCACCGGGCGTGTCTTTGCCCGCCGCCGGATCGAAGGCACCGACAGCCCACGCGCCGCCATCGAGGCAACGCTGCGGGTGCCCGGGCACGAACGTCCCATCGGGACCGACGCTCACTGGGCCGTAGTTGCACTCGCCGCCGGCCGGATCTTCGACCAGCGCAATGGAGTCGAGCACGCTAACCCATGGGGTCGCGTCCATGGCACAGTCGTCGTCGAAGTCGAGATCGTCACCCACCGCGCCCGTGAAACCGCACACCAACATGTGCGTCACGTTGTCGCTGTTCTCGAAGTTGAGCGATGTGGTGAGATCGGCCACGCCGAGAGTGAACGTGCTCTCCGCGGCGACGAAGAAGCCGGTCGCGGGTATGACAGAACCGGTCAGGTCGACCACTGCTTCGATCACACCGCTACCGAGCGCTGCGGTACCATCGCCGATGACCAGGTACGTAAAGCCGTCGAGCGGCGCACCGGGAGGACCGATGAGCTCGAAGTACTCATCATCGTCTCCGCCGGGTTGATCGATTCGGATTTCGTTGATCTGGATCGGACTGGGCGTTCCCGGGACCAGAACCGGGCACAGCCCGCCGGGCGGTGGCCCGCCGGCGGCCATGGTGACGGTTGCGGTAGTCGTCCCGCTCATGCCATCCAAGACGCTGCCGGGGGCGCCGACGAAATCGATTTGGTATGTGACGTCGAAGAAGCTGTCGACGTTGAAGTCGCCGCCGGGCAACTGAGTCAACGTCGTGCTGCCGGGGCTCGGCAGACCGAAGCCTGTTCCACCGGTGATGCTGAGAAAGTCGAAGTCCGGATCGCCGAACAATTCGCCTTGCAGCTGGAACATGTCGTTGGGGAACGTCTGCACCGGGTCGCCCGGTGTTCGCGGGCCGGTATGCGCGACGCACTGAATCTGCAGAGCGATGTTTCGCGAGAAGCCTGTCAGCGCCCCGGTCCCCTCCATGTTCATGAACAGGATAGAGTCGAACGTTTCCTCTTCACCACCGAGCGCGCCGCCGGGTTGCGCGACGACGTTGAAGAACTTGGTGTGTTCGGCGCCAACGATAACCGTCGTGCCGGGCGGAAGCCCGTCGATGATTTCGTGCGCATCCATTGGACTGACATATCCACAGCCATCCGGCGGCAGATTAACGGTGCCCGTTCCGTTGTCGGGAACGATGCACGGTTGCGCGAACGCAGGCACAGCCGTGAGCAAGACCGTCGCGAAGACGGCACACGCGAAACGTGGAAGCCTCATAGAGCCCCTCCCTTTTGCACTGAGTATGCGGAAGATTTCGAGCCAGCGCCGCGACAACGTCATCCCATAGTGGGTGCGTTGCCGCCGAGCCGATTTAGGATCGCCGAGCCAACACGGCCCGTCAAGCAGCGAACCACGCCGGAGCACACATCGTGCGATGGTCGAACTGCAGCTATTTGACTAACAGCAAGTCGACTTGGACGATCCAGCGATGATCGCGAACACGTCCCGACAAATCGTTCCTAACAACGAGAGGAATGGCTGATCGGGTGAGGAGTCGCGGCGATACGCCGAGTTCGTGAGAACCAACATGAGAACAAACAAATAGATGGCCGCGGTCGCAGAAACGTCCAAGGCAGGACGCCTACAGTGGAATACCGTGCTTCTCCATGCGGCGGTACAACGTCTTTCGAGACAACCCGAGCGAGCGGGCGGCCAACGACTTGTTCCCGTCGTTCTCCCGCAACGCGCGCAAGATGACTTCACGCTCCGCGCGGTCGACGACTGACTTGATATCGGTACGTGAAGCGGGCGCGGTCTCGGCCGGCCGAAAGCCGGTGATCTCCTCGAAACGTTTTACGTCGAAGCTATCCGCACCGAGGGCCACCATTCGTAGAAGCAAGTTGTCGAGCTCGCGGCAGTTCCCCGGCCAGTCGTACGCCAACATTGCACCTTCGATCACCGGCGCAACCCAAGCCGGGTCGTCACTGCTGCGATGACGGTCATAGAACAACTTGGCGAGCAGAACGATGTCTTCGCTGCGTTCACGAAGCGGGGGAATACGGAACCGTGCTCCGGCCAGTCGATAGAAGAGATCGTGGCGAAGAGTGGACGTCGCGTGCTCGCCTTCGGGTCCGATCAAACTCGCAGAGAGCACACGAATATCGGACGTCTCTTCCTTGGCGCCGCTCACCGGTCGGTACGAACCGGTCTCGAGCACACGCAACAATGCGTTCTGAAGTTCCTCCCGCATCTCTCCGACGTCGTCGAGAAACAGCGTTCCCCCCCGAGCAAGTTCGAGAAGACCGGTTCGCGACTTGTCCGCTCCGGTGAACGCCCCCTTCTCGTGTCCGAACAGCTCGATCTCGACGAGTGACTCAGGAATCGCACCACAGTGCAACGATACGAATTGACCCGTCCGTCCCGACGCGGCGTGAATCCCGCGTGCGAGCACTTCTTTGCCCGTGCCACTCTCGCCTTCGATCACAATGGACAGGTTCGACTTTGCCAACAGCTCCAACTCGCCGACGACCGTGATCAACG
Organism: Planctomycetota bacterium; assembly: GCA_021776775.1. Lineage (GTDB taxonomy): Bacteria > Planctomycetota > UBA8108 > UBA1146 > JAJFFE01 > JAJFFE01. The sequence goes on from JAJFFE010000170.1 coordinate 12,550, forward strand.
CCGGACAACGCGTCAAGAACCCGTGAAACTCGACCTCCCGTTCACTGTGCTGCGCGACCTTGGCGGCGGGCTGGCGACCCGACGTGGCTTGTTCGGTCGACTTCCGTAGTCGCTCGAGTCGGCGCTCCGCTGCTCTCACGGCTCGTTCGGAAACGTCGAACTCGTGCCAGAAGCCGAGGAAGTCGAAGGCTGGCTGGAATTCGGAGGAACCAGAGTCGCTGTCACGCCAATCGATGGGACGGAATCGGGAATCGAAATAGAGGAAGCAATCGTCGGCCGCGCGCCCGATGGGAACAACGAGGATCGCACGGATGCGTGTCGCGTTGTCCCGTTCTCCTTCGGTACGAAACCGACGGTCTGACCGGGTGTCGGAGAAGAACTGCACCGTTCCCTGAGAGAGCGCGCGCTGCACGGCAAAGTGTGATATCCAGCGGTCGGCGTCGTGCACCGCTTCGCCGTCGGTGTTTCGCGCGGCACGCACTCGGTACGCTCCGCCGCTTCCCAGAGAAACGAAGAACACACGCTCGGCGTGAACTCGATCGAGCAAGTACTCGAGTAGGGGAACGAGTGATTCGTTCGTGCGTCCCTTGTCGCGCCACGACGCCAGCGCCCGCGCAACGACGTCAGCCCCCGACAGCGGCGTGTCATTTGTCAGACCCGCCGCGGCCGGCTCGGCGTTTGAATCATCGTTGAGGTCGTTGTCCAAGTTATCTCGCTGACTCCAGCAATAGGGTTCTGGCCGCTACGGCTCCGCGCGCTCGATCGAGTCGTCACCCGTCGCCGAGCCCCCGATGACCTTGCGAACAAGCATGTCGACAAAGTTGTATCCGGGACCGCGCAGGAGTTCGATTCGAAGACCGTCGTGTCGAATAGCGACCTCGGACACCGCCTCGACCGCACGTCCGTCGCACACGCAGCGGCAGGGCCGCTTCTGGCGATCCGAGTTGACGACTCGAATGGCGCTATCGAGCGTCAGCAACAACGGAAACTGCAGCGAGTGAAACTGAACTGGCCGGTGCGGACAGAGTGGCGTCACCATCATGCTATCGACCAGCGGGTGGATCACCGGTCCGCCGGCGGCGAGGGAGTACGCGGTCGATCCGCCTGGGGTGGCGACGATCAAGCCGTCTCCAGAATAACGATTCAACATCACGCCATCGATGTAGCTGAGCAGCTCGACCGTTTGGCCGGACGCGCGCTCGATCACGAAGTCGTTGAACGCGCGATCGACGATGCAACGTCCATCGGAGAGCACGATCGTCGCTTCGAGCACCGGGTAGGACGCACTGGTCCACGATCCGCCCGCGATGAGATCGGCAAGCTCTTCGGCCGGCGCCGCCGGATTCATCAAGAAGCCGACGCGCCCGAAGTTCAATCCGTAGAACGGTGTCGACGGATAGCCGAGGGCTCGGGTGAGCGTCATCATGAAGCCGTCACCGCCGAGGACCAGGACCAGGTCGACGTCCTTGACCGGTTCGCCCCAGTTCAAGATGGCGGAATCGCCTGGCATGGGCGGGATGATGGGTATGTCGAGGTTGAGCTCTTCCGCGGTCACGGTTTCGAGCCCGCGGGCGGCGAACGCCGGCTTCAGCTCACTGAGGAGCGGCTCGACTTGCGGATTCAGCGGACTGGCTGCAATCAGCACTCTGGTCACAGGTGGACTCCTTCGACTGCGATGGTATCGACCCGCAGCGAAGAAGTCCAAACCCCGTGATTAGACGGAGATGCGACCCAGCTTCTCGAGTTCCTTGCGGAAGTAGTCGAGGGTCTTGGTCAACCCCTCCCGGCGGTCGACTTGCGGCTCCCACTCAAGAACGCGGCGCGCCTTGGTGATATCCGGCTGGCGAACCTTCGGGTCGTCAGAGGGCAGGTCCTTATAGATCACCTCGCTCTTGGAGCCGCACAGATCGCGAATCTCCTCGGCGAACTCTTTGATCGTGACCTCATTCGGGTTGCCGATGTTGGTCGGCTCGAGTTCGTCGGAATTGAGCAGGCGGAAGATGCCTTCGACCAGGTCAGACACGTAACAGAACGAACGCGTCTGACTGCCGTCGCCGAACACGGTGATGGCATCACCCTCGAGCGCCTGACACATGAACGCTGGCAAGGCGCGTCCGTCGTTCAGCCGCATGCGAGGGCCGTACGTGTTGAAGATCCGTACGATCCGCGTTTCAACGCCGTGGTAGCGATTGTATGCGAGGGTCATCGCTTCCGCGAAACGCTTCGCTTCGTCGTACACGCCACGATCACCGACCGGGTTGACGTTCCCCCAGTAGGTTTCCGGCTGCGGATGAACCAGCGGATCACCGTACACTTCGGAGGTAGAGGCGAGCAGGAACTTCGCCTTCTTCTCCTTGGCCAGACCGAGCGCCTTGTGCGTACCTAGCGATCCAACCTTGAGCGTCTGAATCGGTAGCTCGAGGTAATCGATCGGACTCGCCGGCGACGCGAAATGCAGAATCGCGTCGACCGGGCCAGCCACGTGAATGAAGTTCGTCACGTCCTGCTTGATGAAGGCGAAATCCGGATTGCCGACCAGATGCTCGATGTTCGTGAGCTGTCCGGTAATCAGGTTGTCCATCGCGGTGACTCGGTAGTCGCGGGCGAGGAACAGATCGGCGAGGTGGGATCCGATGAACCCCGCCCCTCCGGTAATCAACACGTGCGGCTTAGACATACGAAGAATCTCTCACGCCGATACCGTAGTACTCGAAGCCCTGCTCCAGCAGAGTTGCCGGATCGTACAGGTTGCGACCGTCGAGAATCACTGGCTCGGAGAGTGCGTCTCGAATGCGACCAAAGTCCGGCTGACGGAACTCGTTCCACTCGGTGACGACGAGAAGAGCAGATGCACCAGGCAAGGCCTGGTAGGACTTCTCGACGATCTTGACACTGTCACCGAAGATCTGCGCCGCCACCTCGCGGGCTTCCGGATCGTACGCGACGATCTTCGCCCCCCGTGCGATGAGCGCGTTTGCCACCACGACCGACGGTGCTTCACGCATGTCGTCGGTCTCGGGTTTGAAGGCCAAACCCCACATGGCGAACGTGTGGCCGGTTAGGTCTTCGCCGAAGCGACGCACGACCTTCTCTACGAGCACCATCTTCTGGGCTTCGTTGACTCGATCGACTGACTCGAGGATCTGGAGGGACATGTCGTTGTTGCGGGCAGTCGCCATGATAGCACGGACGTCCTTGGGGAAGCACGATCCACCGTAGCCGACGCCGGGGAACAAGAACGAATGGCCAATGCGCGAGTCGCTCCCCATCCCGTTGCGGACCTTGGTGACGTCCGCTCCAACCTCTTCGCACAACCGTGCGATCTCGTTCATGAAGCTGATCTTCGTGGCGAGCATCGCGTTCGAAGCGTACTTCGTCATCTCCGCCGACGGCGGATCCATGATCATGATCGGCTTTCCGCTGCGCACGAACGGTCCGTAGAGGTCCTTCATGAGCTTAGCCGCCCGGTCGCTGTCGGTCCCGATGACCACGCGATCCGGCTTCGTGAAGTCATCGATTGCGGCGCCCTCTTTGAGGAACTCCGGATTCGAGACGACGTCGTAGGGTAAGTCGGTCACCTTGGCGACGATGTCGTGAACCATCTTCGCGGTGCCGACCGGAACCGTCGACTTGTTGACGATGACGAGCGGTCCTGTCATCGCTTTGCCGATCTCTTCGGCAACGATCTGAACGGCGCGGAGGTCTGCCTGTCCGTCGTGACTCTGCGGAGTACCGACCGCGATAAACGCGATGTCGGCTCCGTCGATCGACGAGGCGAGATCAGTGGTGAACTTCAGCCGTCCTTCTTCGACGTTTCGGTGGATCAGATGGTCGAGCCCTGGCTCGTAGATCGGGACTTCGCCCCGATTGAGAGCCTCGACTTTCGACTGATCCTTGTCGACACAGACGACATCCTGTCCGGTGTCGGCAAAACAGGTCCCCGCGACGAGACCGACGTATCCAGTGCCGACCACGGCGATTTTCATGCTGATTCCTCCGCTAGTTGAGGGGTGGCTTCCGATGATATGCCGTCGGCGGAGATGTCGATAAACCCAACTACGATCGACACTTCAGTAGCGCAGACGATTCCACGGAAGCCGGGGATTCTAACCGTAGTATCGGCGAGCACGAGTCAAAAGATGAACCGGCAAGAACCGGCATCTCGAAGCGACCGGTCCGGGGCCGCTGCGCCGCCCGGGAATCTCGCCGTATCTACTGACGCCTAAACCGGTTGCCGGGGTGCGTCGACGCGAAACGCCCGTACCCCCATAATGGAGGATCGACGGAATCTATCGCCGACGAGTGAACCCCAAGGGGAACCGCGATGAATCGAACGCTCAGTTTCTGCGGGTTGGCCCTGGTGGTCCTGTGCGGCTTGGGCTCGGCCCCCGGCGTCGTCGAGTCTCAAAGGTCGAAACCGCCTCGAGTGCTCGGCGAGTGGTCGTTGGATTCCAAGAACCTCAAGAAGCGGACGCTGCGCGCGAGAAAGGGAATCCCAGGACGCGTCTACGGCAAACCGATGGTCCTGACTGATCCCCTCGGTGAGTCGACGTTCTTCAACGGTGCGAACGACTACGTCGTGCTCGCTGATCCGCACACCAAGGGTCGCCGCATTCTCCCGAGCCGCGACATGACGCTCGAAGCGTGGGTATCGATCAACTCACCGCGTCGCTGGGGCGGAATCCTCTCCTGCCTTCAAGACGATGGAAACAGCGAGCAGGGCTGGATCCTCGGGTACGACGAGAAGCGATTCTACTTTGGCCTGGCCACGCAAGGTGCGAACGACGGCGACGGCAAGATCACCTACCTAAAGTCGAAGACCGAATACACGCGCGGTCGTTGGCACCACGTCGTAGCAACGTACGACGGCAAGAGCATGAAGCTGTACGTCGACGGGGAAGCGGCCGCCGAATCGGGAGCGCAATCCGGCCCCGTGCTTTACCCGCGAGCCACCACTTACGCTTTGGGCGCGTTCTACGACAGCAACGAGCGGTATCTCCATCACGGCCGCATTCGACAAGCCGCGGTGTATCGAAGTCCCGCCGCACCCGAATGGGTACGCACTCGCTTCGATGAACACGCAGCGCTGACCAAGCTCGCCCCGAATTTCGGCCCCGATCAACCCGAAACGGCCACTGGAAAGGCTCTCACCCAAGAGCAGGCGATCGATCGCGCCATCGACCGAGGCACAACGTTTCTGTTGAAGCAGATCGACAAGAACCGAGTGGCCGACAAGGCGGTCGAACGCGCTTCGGGCATCGCTTTCGAAACGTACGCGCTGACGGTGGCTGGCGTTCCACTGGATCACCCGCTCTTGGCCGCCAACTTCGACGACCTGCGCTCGTCGATCTACGGACGCAAGAACACCTATGGAGTGTCGTGCTACATCCTTGCGCTCGACGCGGCAATCGCGCAGATCGAGTTCGAGCACGCTCTTCTCGCCCCTTTCACCGACAAGAGCGGTAAGACGTACCAGCGAGCCGCCGCCACGTATCGCGACGATCTGCACAAAGCGGTGGCGATTCTACTCGACAGCCAACAAGACGGTGGCGGCTACCGGTACTACCCCAGCGACAAGACACCCGACAACTCGTGCACCCAGTTTGCGGCGCTCGCCATGGGGGTCGGGTCGAAGCGCAACATGAACGTTCCGTTCGACGCGTGGGACCGCTTGGGCCGCTACTTCTTGAAGGAGCAACAGAAGGACGGCAAGAAGACCGAGAAGCGTGTCGTCATGCAGGGTCAGTGGGTCGAGGGCGACGAAAAGGCCGAGGACGACCACGGCGACGACGAGCCCAAGAAGCAAACACCGAAGCAAGGGGATACCGGCGTCGCGAAGAACCCGAAAGAGTATCCCGCCCCGCTCGTCGGTTCTGAAGAGATCGACGTTCTGCAACGCGGCTGGGGTTATACCGCCGCCGGCAGAAGCTGGAACATGACGTGTGCCGGCGTTTCCTCGCAGCTCCTGGTCCGCGCGAACGTCAAGAAGCGCTGGCCCGCTGAAGACCAAGAAGCGCTGCGGAAGTCGATCTGGGATGGCTATGGGGTCCTGCTGGAGAGCTGGTCGCCGACGTCTTCGTACTACGGCATGTACAGTCTCGAGAAGGTCGCAGATCTCGGTGAAGTCCGACTGTTCGACACGCACGACTGGTATCAAGAGTGCGTCGACCACTTGTTGGCGCGGCAACTCGGCGACGGCTCGTGGCCCAACGGCTCCGGACACCATGAGGTCCCCCGGTTCGCGACCAGCTACGCGCTGCTCATTCTGAAACGCGCCACGTCGCTCATGACGCGAGACCCGTCGAGCGTGGTGATCTTCACCGGCTCCGGAGGTCGCGAGAAGAGCCAGCAGGATCGCAACTGGGTCTTCATTCCCGAACTCGACACCAGTGTGCACGCGCCACAAGTGTTGCGCACAGTGCGGGCGAGACCGCGTGGCAAATGGATCGAGCTACTGGCGTCGATGTGCGCCAACTACCGCGAAGAGTTCCGTTACGAACTGATTCCCGGGCTGCTGGAGATCCGGTCCAAGGCGGGACCCAAGGTGGCGAACCGACTGGCCACACAGTGCCTCGCGGCGGTGGTGGGGGCGAAGCTCGGCGGCGACGTCGAGTACCTGAAATGGCACGACCAGGCGCAGGAGATCGTCACCGCGTGGGACGATCACAACTTCTCCGCCATCCCTGCGTTGATGGAGATCTACGCCGCGACACCGCACCTCGCCCTGAAGAGGTTGGCAGGGCGCGCGTTCACCCGCCTCGGCGCGACCGAGGCTATTGCAGTCATCGCGGTCGACCTGGAAAGCGACCAACTAGACGACCGTGAGTTTGCCTACCGCGCCATCGAAGGGCTGAGTGCCAACAGCATTCCCAAGTTCGACGCGGCCGCCGAAGCCAAGGTCCGGGCCGAGCAGCTCGCCGCTCTCAAAGAGTGGCTCGCGAAACAAGATCAATAAGGACGCAATGTCTCGCACGCCGGATCTCGCTGCATTCGTCCGCCGCACCCTCGAGCTGCTCGATCTCGAACGCGAAGCGGAAATCGCCGAGGCGACTCTCCTTCAGCAGAGACTCACGCCCGAGCAACTCCAGCAACGAGGGCGTTGCATCCTCAACCTCGAAATGACCGACGTCTTCTTCGGACTCGGCGGCCGCGCCTACGTGGAGATGTCGCCGACGAACGCCTCACAACTCCCGTCGCATCGCATGCAGACCGGCGACGTCGTCCTCATTCGAAGCTCGAGTGACGACGAGAACGAAGAACCGACCGGTGTCATCTCGAAAGTAAAGCGCGAAGCGATCACCATCGCCCTCGACGAAGACCTCGAGCGCGAGCTGCGCGGAAAGCTTCGGCTCGACAAGGTCGCAAACGACGTCACGTACAAGCGACTCCGCGACGGTTTGCACCTGCTCGAGCGTACCGAAGACGCGCCCGGCAAGATGATCCGCGCGATCGCCTTCGGTGACCGGCCCGGCCACGTGCCCGAGGCGGTCGATTACGAACCCTTCGACAAGAACCTGGACCCGTCGCAACGCGAGGCGGTCGGCTTCGCCCTCGGCGCCAAAGAGTTCTCGTTGATCCACGGTCCCCCCGGCACCGGTAAGACGACGACGGTGGCGGAACTCATCCACCAAGCGGTTCGCGGTCGCGACAAAGTCCTGGCGAGCGCGGCATCGAACATTGCGGTCGATAACCTGGCCGAGAAGCTCGTCGCGCGAGGACTCAAGGTCGTGCGCCTGGGCCACCCGGCGAGACTCCTGCCGGCAGTGGTCGACAGCTCGCTCGATGCGCAGGTGGAGCGTTCTGACGGCCGGCGGTTGATTCGTGAGCTCCGCAAAGATCTCGACACGGTACAGAAGCGACTGCTTCGGACGCGAAGCTATCACGAGCGCAAGGATCTCAAGACTGAGCTCCGCTACCTTCGTCGCGGCATTCGCGAAACCGAGAACGGCATCGTGCGTTCGATCATCGCGTCGGCCGAGGTCGTGTTGGCGACCAACATCGGCGCGGCGGACAGCAAGCTGCGCGACGTCGAGTTCGACCTTGTCGTGCTCGACGAGGCGGCGCAAGCGATCGAAGCGTCGTGCTGGATTCCTCTCCTGCGCGGCCGACGCGCCGTGTTCGCCGGTGACCATCGACAACTGCCCCCGACCATTCGTTCCCGCGAGGCGGCCCGCGGTGGACTGGACGTCACGCTCTTCGAACGACTCGCGGACGAATTCCCCGACCACTGCCGACTGCTCGAGACGCAGTATCGCATGCACGAGTCGATCATGAACTGGTCGTCGGAGGCGATGTACAACGGGCGGCTGATCGCCCACGATTCGGTGCGACGCCACCTGCTCAGCGAACTCGGCGGGGTCGAAGAAACGGAGGAGACGACGACTCCGGTTCTGTTCATCGACACGGCAGGCTTTGACGCGCCGGAGCAGACCGACGCCGAGAACATCTCGCGCTGGAACGACGGCGAGGCCGCCTTGGTCGTCGAACATGTCTCGCGTCTCGTCACCGCCGGCGTCGGTACGAAGCAGATAGGCGTGATCACACCGTACAACGCCCAAGTCAACGTGCTGCGCAAACGGCTGAGCGAAGCGTACCCCGGCCTCGAGGTGGACACCGTCGACGGTTTCCAAGGTCGAGAGAAGGAAGCGATCGTATTGTCGCTCGTGCGATCGAACGATCGCGGCGAGGTCGGGTTCTTGGCCGAAGAGCGCCGCTTGAACGTCGCCATCACTCGAGCGCGTCGCCACGTCGCGGTCATCGGCGACAGCGCAACGATCAGCAGTAACGCCTTCTTGGCGTCACTCGTCGAGTACCTACAAACCCACGGGGTTCACAAGAGCGCCTGGGAACTGAAGTGAGAGCGTGGCCGTCGGGCGCGTGTGCGATCGACGGCCAGTGGCTCGCTTCCTTACGGGCAGCTCGCGACGCAGTCGAGCGCGTCCGGCGTCGGATCGACGCCGCAGTTCGCCGGGCCCGGCGACGGCGGTGGCGAGAACATGGGAACGAAGAGCGCGGACAGGGCAAACACCGGGTCGGAGACATCGAACCCGCCGTCGTCGTTGACGTCGGACGCATCCGCGCACTCGGGAGCCGGTGACAGCGGCACGAACAACGACGCCAACGCAAACACCGCGTCGGAGATGTCGAACCCTTGGTCGCCGTTGACATCGCCCCGACGAAACTCGACGCCACCGGTGCTGCTGGCGACCAGCGCATCCCGGTACAGCCCCATGATGGCGGCTTGGTCGCCACCGTATCCGCCGAACTCCCACGACTGCGCGAGCACTCGTCCGTACGGCGCAAGACTCTCGGTGAAGACGGCGGTCGCGTACGCGGGGCCACCACCGGTGACATCGTTGTCCCAGATCACGCCGGCGTCCGTGCCGACGGCGTCGTCCGCGTACGGAGCAGTACCGGTGGGAAGCAGCTGATCAGTCCAGTCACTCGCCGTTTGATCTTGGTTGTAGACCGCGTCGAGCCCGGTCACGTCAAGCGCACCATGGCTGAGACCGATCATGGCGAGGAACGTGTCATCGCCGTCGATCATGACGTTTCCGTCGGTGACCAGGCCGGCCACGCCGTCGTAATCACGCAGCGCCGTCGCGCCACAGAACCCCCACAGGTCACCACCTTCGAGGTACAGCGAAACGCCGTTCTCCAAGAGCGTGATCAACGTATCCGCCTCCGCCGCCGAGACACACGCGTGGTCCGGCCACGTTCCGTAGGCGGTCCACACGACGGACCCTTCGCCAAGGAGAGCTGCACACGGGAGTTCATCGATGGAGCCGATCACGATCGGCTCTTGGCCCTGGTCGATGAGCGCGGCCACAATCGCCGCGCAGCTGTCGATGTCGCTGACGCCTTCGCGACAAAGGACAATGTCCGCGTCGTTCGGATCGACATCGGCGATCACGAATCGACAGTTGCTCAGCACCGTCGTGCCGGCGCAATCACTGCTCACCACGACGTCATAGACTCCGTCCGGAAGCCCGACGAACGTCTCGATCACCGATCCTCCGGCGGCAAGCGCCGCCCCCGTGAGGACCACCGGCGGATTGACTCCGTCGTCGGCAGTCAACGTATAGCTCGACAAGTCGTCGATCGCTGTAATCTCAACCGTGGCGTCACCGGTATCGCAGTCGGCGCCGCACGTGACCTGCGGCGCCACACAGGCGTCGGTTTCGAACTCGAGCTGCGCCCAGTTGCCGACCCCCCGACCAGCACTCGACCCGGTCCCCCACGCGGGCCCGTCTGACGCGAACGCCGTCACTTCACCCGTGTAGTTAGTCTGCAAGACGACGCCGTCGGCGATGACCGTGACGTCGTCCGTGCCGGGTGACGTCGACTGCATGATGATCTCGTGATAGTCATCGAGCGCGGTCCCGCCCGTCGTGATGACGAAGTCCGCTCCGTTACCGCCGAACGTGCGCAGCATCAAGTCGCCCGCGGCGTCGACGCCCATGAAGATCAACCAGCGCCGGTCGCCGTCGTCGAGTTGCCCGTATTGGAAGTGCTGGCAGACCGATCCCGGCGCGACGGTGCCCAGCGCATCGACCATGCGGTAGACGACTCGGAACCGCCACCCCTCCGCATTGGCGAAGGTGTGCTCGTCCGTCGACATGGGCAACGAGTAGGTGATGAACTGTCCAGCGCCGGCCGTGTCATCCGACACCCCCCACGCGTTGACGCCGAAGCCAACGTCTGGCGACACATCGAAGGCGGTCAGACCAGGGTCGGTTCCGATGTCGGCGATCCAGCCCGACGCGGTGGGATCGGGAGCCGTCACCGGCGCACCCGTCGCTCCGGCGTCGTAGCCAAGGGATACCGGCTGACCCGCGGCGGAGCCGCACACCAACAACGACGCAACAACGATCACGGCAACGCGTAACACGGCGACTCCTCTGTGAAAGATGGGGAACGCCGGTCAAGACGTTCGATCGAGCCCAAGGGTACTGTTATAACAAACTTTCGTCTCCGGTCACGCCGCAGCGGATCAATCGATAAACACCATCAAGGAAAAGCCTTACGGGATATGCTAGCCACTCTGATCGCGTTGATTGCCGCCACCCTGTCACCCCCGGCCACCTCGGACGGGTTCGAGAAACTCGACGCCGGTCGCTTCGTGAGAGTCGCGACCGAGCTGGGGGAATGGACCGCACCAGACGGAGCGGCGGAGATCAACCGAGACCACACGCACTCCGGTAAGTCCTCGCTGAGACTCTTCGGAGGTGACAAGCGGCAGGTCGTGCTGCGTCTTCGGAAGCGAGCGAAGGCGGGGACAGTCCTTCGCTTTTGGTCCGAGCGGTGGACGCGTCGCGCTCCGTTTCACTTCGCGGTCGAAGGTCGCTACGGCAAAGAGTGGCGAACGCTCTACGAAGACACCGGCGACAAGATCCGCGTCGGCGGATTCTTGACCCGCGTCGACGTCCCCATAGCAGAGGCGTGTCGGCAACTGCGGTTCACGTGCACGTCGCCGGCCGACACCGGGATCATGATCGACGACGTCGAGTTCGCATTGCCGCAGCCGATGCGAATCGCGGGGATCACCGTCGAACAGCCGACGCTTCCCGTGTTGGTCGGCAACTCGATCAACCCGATCGCGCGGGTTCGCATCGACACCGTGGGCGCGCGCAAGCCGCTCGGCCTTGCCGCGCTCCATCTTTCGCTACTCAGCTCCGGCAAGCTCGGCGATCTCGAACGGTTCGAAGTGTACTACGGGACGAGTGACCGGCTCGACTATCGCCAGCCGGATCAAGTCTTCACGACGAAGCAACGGTTCGGTAAACGCGGCAAGCCCGAAGCGAGCGTCGTCGTCGAAGGGAAGCGGGTACTCGCCGAGGGCGCGAACTACTTCTGGGTGTCGGTCTCCCCGTCGAAGGCGGTCGACCTCGACGGCTGGGTCGACGTGGCATGTACGCGCGTCGTGTTCGAAGACGGAACCAACATGTCGCCGAACGTCGGCGACCCGCCCGGTCGTCAACGATTCGGCGTGGCGCTACGCAACGCCGGTGACGACGGAGCGAAAGCGTATCGAATCCCCGGAATCGTCACGACCAACGAAGGAACCGTGATCGCCGCCTACGACGTCCGTTATCGCGGTTGGGGTGACCTGCCCGGCGACATCGACGTCGCGATATCGCGCAGCAGTGACGGCGGTCGCAGCTGGGAACCGATGCGCATCGTCATGGACATGGGTCGGGACGAACGGTGGAACTTCGACGGGGTCGGCGATCCCGCGATTCTCGTCGACCGCACGACGAATACGATCTGGGTTGCCGCCACCTGGAGCCACGGCAATCGATCGTGGCGAGGTTCCGGGCCCGGATTCAGCCCGGAAGAGACCGGCCAGCTGCTTCTCGTGAAGAGCGAAGACGACGGCGTCACCTGGTCGAAACCGATCAACATCACCGAGCAAGTCAAGAAACGCGACTGGTGCTTCGTCCTGGCCAGTCCGGGAACCGGGATCACCACGCACGACGGCACGCTGGTGTTTCCCGCTCAATACCAAGACACGCTCGAGAACAAGCGGATGCCGTACGCCACCGTGATGTTCAGCAAGGATCACGGCGAGACGTGGTCGATCGGCACCGGGGCGCGCAGCAACACGACGGAGTGTCGCGTCGTGGAGTTAGAGCCCGGCCACTGGATGCTCAACATGCGTGACAACCGCGGCGGATCTCGGGCTGTTCACACCACGCGCGACGCGGGCAAGACGTGGCAAGAGCACCCAAGTTCACGAAGCGCGCTGCCGGAGCCGGTGTGTAACGCGGGATTGGTGCGGGTGCGAGACGGCGAGACTCCCGCGACACCGTGGTTACTCTTCTCGAACCCAGCGGTCAGCAAGGGACCGCGGGAGCGGACTAACCTCAAACTGTCGAAGGACGGGGGGCAGACGTGGCCGGAAGAGTTCCACCTGTTGATCGACCAGGGGGCGAGCGCCGGATACTCAGTCGTAACCATGATCGACGATCAGACGATCGGCGTCCTCTACGAATGCAGTCGCGCCCACCTTGCGTTCCAGCGAATCCCGCTGAGAGATCTCACGCAATAGCGGTCACTGCGGCGAGATGAAGTCGAGTACGTTCTCTCGGCCGTTGCGAACGTGATTCAGCATCCATGTTCGCGCCGCCTCGCCGTCTCGAGCCCGGAACAGTTCGACGCAAGCCATGTGGTCGCTGAAGATCGCTTCCGCCACCTCTGCCCGCAAGAAGTCCGGCGCCCGACGTAAGACCGAGAAGGCGTGCACGATGAAACGCAAGTCTCGGGCGATCTTGGTCAGCCAGCGATTGCCGGAGGCGACGTAGATGACCTGGTGAAAACAAGCGTCAGCGTCGAGGCAACGGCGCATCTGCTCCAACGTGGCCGGTTCATCTTGGGTCCGGATCTCGTCTGCGAGTTCGCGCCACTGCTCGCAGATAGCTTCCAATTCGGTGATGTCACTGTCGGTGATACTCTCCGCCGCTCGGTGGGCCGCAAACGGCTCGAGCGTTTCACGAAGGTCGTAGAGTTCGACGAGTTCGTCACGACTCGGACTTCGCACAAAAGCGCCCGCGCCGTTGACGTACTCGACCAAACCTTCGCTGGCGAGCTGTCGAATGGCCTCACGTACGGGAGTGAAGCTGACTCCAATGTGTTGGGCGAGGGTGCGGTTCACGAGTCGCTGTCCGGGAGCGAGTTCGCCGCGAGACAACATGCGTCGCAACGCGTGATACGCCTTGCCGGCCAGCGTTGCCTTGTCGCTCGGCGTTACCTTGTCATCCGGCGTTTCGGTTGCGGTCGATTCCATGACGGTGGACCCTTCCGGCATCTCGAGAGAGCAGCGTCGTGCGGCACAGGTTGGTGCATTACCACGGCGATGTTATAACACCGACGGTCGGCGGATGCACCGCCGCCAAGGAGGGGCTTATGTCTCGATCTGCGATCGACTTGTTCGGCTTGATCGCCGCTCCCCACACTCCGTTCGATGAACAGGGTGCCTTAATGCCAACGGCCGTGGAAGCACAAGCCGCCCATTTCGAGAAGAACGGAATCGTCGGAGCGTTCGTCTCGGGGACCACCGGTGAAGGGCACTCGTTGAACGTCGACGAGCGCGAGCAGCTCGCCGAAGCGTGGGTCTCGGCGACGAAGGAACGCAACATCGCAGTCATCCTGCAAGTCGGCGGAAACTGCGTGACCGACTGCAAGCGGCTCGCTTCGCACGCGCAGAAGATTGGCGCCGACGCACACTCGGTCATGGCGCCGTGCTACTTCAAACCGTCGGGCGTCGAAGGGTTGGTCGAGTGGTGCGCCGAGATTGCCGAGTGCGCCCCAGAACTCCCCTTCTTCTTCTACGACATCCCCTCCTGGACCGGCGTCAACGTGATGACGTCCGAGTTCCTCGTCCAGAGTCGTAAACAAATTCCGACCTTGCGCGGCGTGAAGTACACCAATCCCGACCTCGCTGACTTCTTGCGGTGCTCGCGATTCGCACGCGGCGAGATGGGCCTCTACTTCGGCAACGACGAGGCGCTCTTGGGTGGGCTAGCGCTGGGAGCTATCGGTGCCGTTGGCAGCTCGTACAACTTCGCGGCGCCGATCTACCACCGGCTGGCGCAAGCGTTCATCGAAGGAGACCTAGTCACCGCGCGACGTGAACAAGCGATGTCCGCCGCCTTGATCGATCTCATGGTTCACTACGACTACATGACCGCGGCCAAGAACACGATGGGCTTCCTCGGTGTTCCCGTGGGGGATCCGCGGCCGCCGCTGGACTCGCTCGATGATGCGAGCCGCGAGCTCTTGCGCGCAGATCTCGACGAGATCGGCTTCTTCGAGTGGGTGGAAGAGATTCCCGACAACACTCAGGAAATCTGGGACGAGATCGCTGAACGCGCTCGCGACGGATTAGGACGCTAACGACCATGGCCCGCCCTTCGTCGCTTCGCACGCTGACGCTTTGCTCGTTGTTCGTGATTGCGCTGTGCAGCGCCTGCCGAGGGCCCGATCTTCCCAAGACCCACGAACCAGCGACGACGCTGTCGTGGAGCGATCTACCGCCGTTGCCCGACGACTTCGGATTTGGCGGCCCCTTTGTCGGAACCACAGACGGCGTGCTCATCGTCGCCGGCGGGGCCAACTTTCCCGACGGCCCGCCGTGGGCGGAAGGCGACAAACCGGCCGGCGGCAAGAAGTGGCACGACCGGATCTTCGTCTTGGAACCGGAAGCGACCGCATGGAAGGTGGCGTCCACGGCGCTGCCAGCGCCGAGGGCATACGGCGCCACGATCGCCACCGACGACGGACTTCTCCTGTTCGGCGGCAGCGACGCCGGGCAGGTCTATGACTCGGTATGGCTGCTTCGCTACGACGCAATCTCCGGTGTGACGATCACGACCGTGGGTTCGCTACCACAACCGTCGGCGTTCTTGGGCGCGGCGAAGATAAAAGACTCGGTCTTCGTCCTTCCCGGCAAGAAGTCGAAAGACGATAGCGATCTGGTCGACGCCTTGTGGATCGCAACCGTGAAAGACGGCGGCGCCCTCGAGTGGAACGTCCAGCCCGGTCTGCCGAGTGGTCCCCGACAAAAGGCGGTCGTCGCCGCCCAGTCGACGGGCAAACAACCGGCGTTCTACGTCTTCAGCGGAGAGATCCCGCGCCGCGACGCCGCCGGCGCGTTGCAACTGGACTACGTGGAGACCAGCTATCGGTACACGCCGGGGCAAGACGGCGGCAGTTGGCACGAGGTCGCGTCAACGCCGGAACCGATCGCCGCCGGCTGCGCCATCGACAGCGGTCAAGCGCACGTTCTCTGCTTCAGCGGTTCGACGGGTCGTCACATTGCGAAGCCGGTTCAAGATCGTCCGGAGTTTCCGGCACGCGTGTACGCCTACCACACCGTCACCAATACTTGGGTCGACGCCGGCTCCCTGCCGCAGGCGGTGGTCACCACAGGAGTGACACGCTGGCAAGACAAGATCGTCCTACCTACCGGTGAGATTCGTCCGGGTGTGCGCACCAATCGCGTTCAGCAACTCGTACTCGGGCGCAATGAGCGTCCGTTCGGAGCCGCAAACCACGCGGTGTTGATCATTTACCTAGTCGCACTCGTCGGCATGGGCATCTACTTCGCACGACGCGAGAAGGGAACCGACGACTACTTTCGAGCGGGACGTCGGGTTCCTTGGTGGGCAGCCGGGCTCAGCATCTACGCCACGCAGCTCAGTGCGATCACCTATGTCGCAACGCCCGGACTCGCCTTCGCGAGCGACTGGATGGTCTATCCGGCGTACATCATGATTCTCGTGCTCGCGCCCATCGTCGTGACGTTCTACCTGCCGTTCTTTCGACGACTCAACTTGACCTCGGCGTACGAGTACCTGGAACGCCGTTTCAACTACGCCGTGCGTCTGTTCGGCTGCCTCTCGTTCATCACGTTTCAGATTCTCCGTATGGCCATCGTGGTGTACCTACCGGCGCTCGCCCTCTCGACCATCACCGGGCTCGACGTCATCACGTGCATTCTCATCATGGGAGTTTTGGCTACGGTCTACACGGTGCTCGGTGGTATCGAAGCGGTCATCTGGACCGACGTTCTGCAAGCCGGCGTGCTGCTCGGCGGCGTGATCGTGGCGCTGGTTCTGATCTGTACGGATGAGGGGCTGGGGCGAGTGTTCACGGTAGCTATGGAGAACGAGAAGACGCGCCTCTTCGACTGGAACTGGAGCTTCACGGACATGGTGTCGTGGGGCGTTCTGATCGGCGCCCTGGCCTTGAACTTCGGGCCGTACACGACCGACCAAGCGGTGATCCAACGATACCTCTCGACCAAGGACGAGAAAGCGGCCGCCCGCGGTATCTGGCTCAACGGGTTGGCCGCGCTGCCACTGGGGTTGGTCTTCTTCGTCCTAGGTGCCGGGCTGTTCGTCTACTTCCAGAGCCACCCGGAGCTGCTTCCGATCGGAATGAAGAACGACGAGGTGTTCCCGCTGTTCGTCTCGGCACGACTCCCGGTCGGCTTGTCGGGGCTGGTGATCGCCGGGATCTTCGCGGCCAGCATGTCGAGTCTTGATTCGAGCATGCACTCGATCGCCACGTCATTCACGAGCGATATCTACCGACGCGTCGCACCCGATCGACAGGACCACCACTACCTGAACGTGGCGCGGACCGTGACCATAGCCATGGGCGTTGTCGGCATCGGCACCGCGATCATGCTTTCGACGAGCGACATCAGGAGTCAGTTTCTATTTTTCCAGAAGGCACTCGGTCTGCTGAGTAGCGGACTTGTCGGCGTGTTCATGCTCGGAGTGTTTACGCGTCGCGCTCACGCGGCAGGCGTACTGTTGGGAGTTGCCGCGAGCGTCGCGGCGCTCGTTTGGCTGAACTGGTTCACCAACGTGAACTTCTACTGGCACGCGGTGGTAGGCACGTCGACTTGCGTGGTCGTCGGTTACGGCGCCAGCGTCTTGCTACCCTCTCCAGCTCGCGAACTAGACGGGCTGACGTATCGCACGTTGGCCCGGGAACGGGCCTCCGAATGAACATTGCACGACATCGCCTCACCCTTGTCGCGTTCCTGATCGCCGTGGTCGCGACTACCACGTTTCCTTCTCCCACGTACGCGTCGGATGCGCTTCGAATCGTCGCGTTCGGAGACATGACCACCGCGTCGTGGCCGCGCGTAAAAGCGTACTCGGAGGTTCTCCAAGAGAAACTGACCAAGGTCCATATTCGCGCTGTCGTTCTGAACGCCGGTGCCAGAGGATTAGACACCGAGCAGGCGGTCGAGAACCTCGATCGTGATTTGCTATCGCGGCATGGCGACATTGTGATAATTCAACTCGGCTTCAACGACTCGACCATTCGCAAGGGAGCGACCGAGCCACCGGTCTCCGAACAGGACTACCGCGCAAACCTGCAAGCGATCGTAGAGCGTATCCGCTCGACTGGGGCCGAGCCGCTGCTCATGACCCCGACCCCGCTCTTCTGGACGGACGCAACTCGGAAGAAATTTGGCGCAGCGTCGTACGACGTCGAGGATCGTTGGGGACTGAACGTCCAGGCGACCCGATATGCAGCGATCGTCCGCGAGGTGGCCAAAGCGACGAACGCCACCCTCGTCGATGTGCAGCAGCTCTTCCTGGAACGCATCGAGTCGGGAAGTGCGGCCGACGTGGAGTGGCTCTCCGACGGGATTCACCCCAACACGGCTGGGCACGACGCCATCGGAAGCGCACTCGCCCGAAAGATCGTGCCGAGGTTGCGCAGTGGCGAGATCGCACCGAAGCGGACGACGTCGCTCCCCGCCCTCGACGGTTCGCCGTTGGTGACCTTCGTCGAACGCGGGCGCGCGCTCGGGGTGATCGATCCGTTCGAGAACTGGACGACTGAAGACGGCTCCGTCCGTGGCCCCAAGCAATCGACCAAGAGTCGCCCGAATCGGCCTCTGTACGCGGCTCACGGCATTTCAACCGGCGACTTTCACATGCACGCCCGCGTCTCGCTCGAGTCGCTAGACCACTACGTCTCGTTCAAGTTTGGCCACGACATGCTGTGGGTCGGCGGCGATTCGGGAGTTATCGCGATTGCCGGTCCAAGGTTCGGTGACCCGGCTCGCGCTCTGGAGCAGTGTTCGCACTACCTCTTCGACAACATTCCGTTCGACTTCGAGGCGAAGCGCGTCGGTCGCAAGCTGACCTTCTCCATCGACGGCTGGCCGATCATCACCGTCGATTCTCCAGATGACATCCCAACCCTGTCGATCGAATCGAACCAACCCGGACTGAGCATCGAGCACTGGTCGGTCCGTGGTCGCACCCGTGAAGTCGCCAGCTTGCTCCCGCCGGCGTATACGATCCCAACCATCGATCTAGCCGGGGAAACGCATCGCCAAGTGACCGTCGACCGGGAAAAGGGCAAATACCTCGGCCACCCGACAACGGTGCTTCTCGAAGACAACAAGACGATTCTCACGGTCTACCCCGAGGGGCATGGGAAAGGGTCCATCGTCTACAAGCGAAGCAGGGACGGCGGGCTCACCTGGAGCGAACGGCTCTCGGTACCGAAGAGTTGGTCGACCAGCAAGGAAACGCCTTCGATCCACCGCGTCGTCGACCGAGACGGCAAGAAGCGGTTGATCGTCTTCTCTGGGCTCTACCCTGCCCGTCTGTCGGTGTCTGAAGATGACGGGCTCACGTGGTCGGAGCTCGAGCCGGTCGGCGACTGGGGTGGCATTGTCGTCATGGGCTCACTCGAACGCATCGGCGACGGACGTTACATGGCGCTCTTTCACGACGACGGTCGCTTCATTCAGGCGGGCGGCAGGCGGACGACGTTCAAGGTATACAAAACGATCTCCGATGACGGTGGCCTGACCTGGAGCCCGCCGAGCGTGATCGCGCACCACCCGCACGCGCATCTGTGCGAACCGGGGCTGATTCGATCCCCCGAAGGGAAACAGCTCGCGGTGCTTCTGCGTGAGAACAGTCGTCAGTACAACTCGTTCGTCGTCTTCTCGAACGACGAAGGCGAGACGTGGACCGAGCCGCGCGAACTCCCGGCTGCGCTCACTGGTGACCGCCACACCGGCCGTTACGCGCCGGATGGACGACTCTTGATCAGCTTTCGGGACACCACGCGAAGCAGTCCGACCAAGGGCGATTGGGTTGCTTGGGTCGGTCGCTACGAGGACATCGTCAGCGGTAGCGAAGGGCAGTATCGGGTGCGTCTCATGGACAACCATGTGCGCGGAGATTGCGCGTACCCCGGCGTCGAACGACTTCCTGACGGAACCTTCGTCCTGACGACATATGGTCATTGGACAAAGGGCGAACAGCCCTGGATTGCGTCGGTTCGGCTCAAGCTCGAGGAGCTGGACGAGCGGTCTGGTCAATCGCCGCGTTGATTTAGGCCGTTTCATGGGCCCTTTTTGCTTGCGGGTACCTATAATGCGATACCCGCAAGCGCCCGCCGTAGTCTGTTCCCGCAGCACGCTGTTCCGTGTTTGAGCCTCTTTTCGAGGTTTCGTGTTAGAGCAACACCGAAGCGGTTTGCACGATTTCCCTGCACCGTACTCCAGTCATTTCTGGGGGGCTCCCCCCCCCCAGACCCCCAACTGAATCGAAGCGAATGACCACAGAGAAGACGTCCGAGGCCGACAAAGAAAATGCGCCGACGCGCTTCGATCAACTCGGACTTCACCCGGACGTCTTACGCGCGATCCAAGATCTCGGCTTCGAGACCCCGACCCCCATCCAGGCGCAAGCAATCCCGACCTTGGTCGAAGGACATGACCTCATCGGCAAGGCGGAAACGGGAACCGGTAAGACCCTGGCGTTCGTCGCACCGATGATCGGTCACATGGATCTCACGCGCGTCTCGGTACAAGGACTCGTGCTCTGCCCCACGCGAGAGTTGGCGCAGCAAGTCGAAGAGTCGGCCAAGGCGCTCGGTCAGCATATCGGCCTGAAAACAGCTCTGCTCGTAGGCGGAGTGCACCAAAGCGGCCAGATCATGAAGCTCCGCAACGGCGCGCAGCTCGTCGTAGGTACGCCCGGACGCGTGCTCGAAATGATCAACGAGCGCTACCTGAAGCTGGGGTGGACGACTCATGCGGTCCTCGATGAGGCCGACCGCATGCTCGACATGGGCTTCATCGACGACGTCGGAAAAATTCTCGAGAAGATACCGGAGGAGCGGCAGACCATGCTGTTTTCCGCGACCATCCCTCCGCAACTCGCGCGGCTCTCGGCGAAGTTCATGAACAAACCGAAGACGGTCGCCACGTCCATGGGGACGGCGACGGTTTCGAAGATCCGCCAGTTCTTCTTGCGAGTACACCCCTACGACAAAGAGCAGTACCTCTTTGAGCTTCTCGACGAGTCGCCCAACGAAACTTGTATCGTGTTCTGTAACACCCGACGCAAGGTCAAGGAGCTCGACCGACTGCTGTGGGGACGTGGCTATCCGGCCGGGTCCCTGCACGGCGATCAGGACCAAGACACGCGCTTCAAAATTCTCGATGCGTTCAAGGATGGTGAAGTTGACACCTTGGTCGCCACCGACGTCGCCGCCCGCGGCTTGGATATCGACGGCGTAACCCGTGTGATCAACTTCGACGTCCCCAATGAGCTCGACACCTACGTGCATCGCATCGGACGAACCGGACGCGCGGGCGAAGAAGGCGAAGCGATCCTGCTCGTCACCCGCAGCGAAGAGCTGAACTTCTCGACCATTACTCGTGAGCTCAAGGTGCCGATCGAGGAGTTCTTCTGGAAGCCGGAGAAGCGGGGCACTCCTCCCCCGCGATCGTCGTACCGAGACAGTGGCAGTTCCGGCGGTCGCAGCGGTGGCCGAGGCGGCAGCGGTGGTCGTGGCGGCGGACGCAGCTCGGGCGGTGGCGGTGGACGCAGCTCCGGAAGCGGACGACGCCGCTGACTCTTCAGCCGCGCCATCACCTCCGCACCGCATCCGCGCCACTCGGCGCCCGTTCACTCGAATCGCTCGATCCGATCCAGCGACCCTCCACATAGCTCGTTTGAAGCCCGATCACGCTCGCCGGCCGCAGTGGCGTCGCGTCGTGGTCGACCGGGCCTCGGCACAGCCGTCCGCAGAGTTCAACTCTGGAACCCGACGACTCGTGGCGCCCAGCTCTCCGCCAACGGCGATGAATAGACACGAAAAAACCCCCGCGAGCTGCTAGAGCCCGCGGGGGTTTCATACCTCTGACGAGGGTTTAGTACATGCCGGGGGGCGGTGCACCACCGCCAGCGGCGGCAGTTTCCTTGGATTCCGGCTTGTCGCTGATCACGGCTTCCGTCGTGAGCAAGAGACCACCGACCGAGGTCGCGTTCTCGAGCGCAGTCCGGGTCACCTTAGTCGGATCGATGATTCCGGCTTTGAACATGTCGACGTACTCACCGGTGAGCGCGTTGTAGCCCTCACTCGCTTTGCCGTTTCGAACACGCTCGCAGACGATAGCACCGTCGATACCGGCGTTGGCCGCGATCTGACGGATCGGAGCTTCGATCGCACGACGAACAATGTCGATGCCGATCGCTTCGTCACCCTCGAGCTTGAGCTTGAGCTTGTCGAGAGCCTTGGCACCGGCGCGGATCAAAGCGACGCCACCACCGATGACAATGCCTTCTTCGACAGCCGCACGCGTAGCGTGGAGAGCGTCCTCGACGCGAGCCTTCTTCTCCTTCATCTCGACTTCGGTGGCAGCCCCGACGTTGATCTGGGCCACACCGCCGGCGAGCTTCGCGAGACGCTCCTGCAGCTTCTCACGATCGTAGTCGGAGGTGGTCTTCTCCATCTCGGCGCGAATCTGAGCGATTCGCGACTGAATGTCGCCCGACTTGCCAGCACCCTCGATGACGGTGGTGCTTTCCTTGTCGATGATCACCTTCTTGGCACGACCGAGGTCCGAGACCGAGATGTTCTTCAGCTCGATACCGAGGTCTTCGAAGATCGCACGACCACCGGTGAGGGTGGCGATATCTTCGAGCATGGCCTTGCGACGATCGCCGAAGCCCGGTGCCTTGATCGCGCAGCACGAGAACGTACCGCGGAGCTTGTTGACGACGAGCGTAGCGAGAGCTTCGCCTTCGACGTCTTCAGCGATGATCAGAATCGGCTTGCCCGACTGAGCGATCTTCTCGAGAACCGGAACCAAGTCCTTGATCGATCCGACCTTCTTCTCGTGAACGAGAATGTACGGATCGTCGAGCACGCAGCTCATCTCGTCGACGTTGGTGACGAAGTGCGGCGACAGGTAACCCTTGTCGACTTGCATTCCCTCGACCCAGTCAACGGTGGTCTCGAGGCTTTTGCCCTCTTCGACCGTGATCACGCCGTCTTTGCCGACCTGCTCCATGGCTTCGGCGATCATTTCGCCGATTTCCGTGTCGTTGTTGGCAGCGATGGCGCCGACCTGGGCGATCTCGGTTTTACCCTTGACCGACTTCGACATGTTCTTGAGTTCAACGACAATCGCCTCGCACGCCTTGCGGATTCCCCGCTGCAGCGAAACCGGGTTTGCACCGGCGGTCACGTTTCGAATGCCTTCGTCGAAGATGGCACTGGCGAGCACGGTTGCGGTAGTCGTACCGTCACCGGCGAGGTCCGAAGTCTTCGAGGAGACTTCCTTGACCATCTGCGCGCCCATGTTCTCGACGTTGTCCTCGAGTTCGATTTCCTTGGCTACCGTGACACCATCCTTGGTGACAGTCGGTGCGCCGAAGGACTTCTCGATGATGACGTTGCGCCCGCGGGGGCCAAGCGTGACTTGGACAGCTTGGGCAAGCTTCTTTACGCCACGACGGACCGCTTCGCGCGCGTCGTGATCGAATGCGATATTCTTCGCAGTCATGTGGTGTGGACCTTTCTCAGATCGCGGCGAAGTGGGGTTTAGTCGACAATCGCGAGGACATCGTCTTCACTCATGATGAGGTATTCTTCGCCGCCAACTTTGACTTCGGTGCCGGCGTAGGAGGAGAAGAGAATTCGATCGTTCTTCTTCACCTGGAACGAAGCGCGGTTGCCGTCTTTGAGCAACTTGCCGTCGCCGAGCGAAACGACTTTGCCTTCGCGCGGCTTTTCTTTGGCGGTGTCCGGGAGGACGATGCCGCCCGAGGTCTTCTCTTCTGCCTCGAGTCGCTTGACGACGATCTTGTCGCTCAGCGGACGAAGGTTCGTTTTCGCCATGGTTCTGGCCTTCCTACTTCTTCTTTTGATTGCCCGCGTTACAAAAACGCAAACGGGCAATGAACTTCGGTTTGTTTCTTAGGCAAGCCCAGACAGCCGACTGTGAACGAGCTTCCAAACCATTGCTCGAAAGTCGATCGGCTCTAGGGGCTTCGGTAACACAGCAAAGCCGCCGAGCGCGCGAACGCGCTCAACTAGTTCTTCAGTGAAGTTCGCAGTAACCAAGATCGAAGGTAGCTCGAGCTCGAGCTCGCCTCGAATCTTTTGGAGCACGTCGAGGCCGGTCAGGTCCGGCATGTTGTAGTCGACGATCAAGAAGTGAATCCCGTCGCGCTTTTCTGCGGGCGTGACACGCTTCCTGAGTTGTTGTCCGAGAAGATCGAGCACCGCTCGACCTCCTTCGACCGCGAGGGCGTCGAACCCCTCCCCCGAGAGCAACGAGACTATGCTGTCCCGACAGCCGGCGTCATCGTCCGCGACAAGGACGCGAAATCGCGAGAACTGGCTCGTTGACGCATTCACTGACACGCGTCTGCCCTCACTCGAAATCCCGCATCGGGAACGAAAACAACTTCATGCCGGTCCGGGCCCACTCGTATCGGGCTACCTGGCACCGTCTCGTGATCGCTCTGGACTAGCCAGAGTTCGGAGATCGCACCAGGTCGGCGGGTCGCCGCGATCGCAAAGCACGTACCTCGGGACTGCGACTGCTGCAACTCGCTAATATGAATAGGGTTACACATCCGGCCCCGGTGAGACACAGACCAGCCTCTGCCATCCTGACAGCGCAGCGTCGGAACCCCGATCTTCTGTCCTGTCAATGTGACAGCAGAAGTTGCCCTGCGATGACGGTTGTGGTGACATGCTCGCGCCTCGGCCACCTTCCTCCGCGTTTTCGGATGCCCATGCCCCACCACGGCTCACCCCTCGACCCCGCCGTCCTCCGCGAGAAGCTCATAGAACTGCTGCCGGGCAGTCGCGACGGCCTCGTGGAGTTCCTCCGCCAGGTCCGGCCCGAGAGCATTGCGGAAGTGCTTCGCAACTACTCCGAAGGCGACACGGTCCGGATCTTCGAAGCGCTCGACCCCGGTCTCCGGGCGGAAGTCATCGACGAGACCGACGAGACGTCTCAGGAGTCGTTGACCCGTCTCCTGCCGTCGTCGGTCATGGTCGAAGTCCTCGAAGCCATGCCGCCCGACGAAGCGGCCGACCTGGTCAAGGACACTGACGAACGGCAACGCGAAGCTCTACTCGCACAGTTGCCCGACCAATCCGCCGGCGAGATTCGCGAACTCCTGCAGTACGACCCGGAGTCCGCCGGCGGGATCATGACGTCGGACTTCGTCACCGTGGATTCGCGCGCCACCGCGCGCGACGTCTTGGTCGTACTTCAGGACATCATCGACACCGAGGTGGTTTCGTACGTCTACGTCGTGGATCACTCGGGCGTGCTCGAAGGTGTGATCTCGATTCGCGAGATCCTTCGCGCCAGCGCCGACGACGTCGTCGGCGACTTCATGGCGCGCGGCCTCATCACAGCGCACGTGAACGACGACCAAGAGGCGGTTGCCAACGTCGCCCGCAAGTTCAACCTGCACTCGATCCCGGTCGTCGACAACAACGGACGCATCGTCGGCGTGGCCACGATCGACGACCTCATCGACGTCCTCACCGAAGAAGCAGACGAAGACTTCTCACGCTTCGCCGGAACCGAAGCCGGCTTCACCACGCCGCAGCCCGTACTTCGTCGCGCGCTCGCGCGGATACCGTGGCTATTACTGCCCGGCATTAGTGGATTCGTCGTGGCGACGTTCTTCGAATCCGAAGCGCAGAAGGACATCCTGATTTGGGCGTTCATCCCGCTCGTCATGGGGGTTTCCGGTGCGTCCGGAACCCAAGCGTCAACGATTCTGGTTCGCGGGATGGCGACGGGAGAGATCGACGCGGCTAGTCGCGTCTCCGTACTTCTTCAGGAGTTGCTGATCGGAGCCACCGTCGCGCTAACCATTGCGTTGGTCTCGGGACTCGCCCTGGGCGGGGCGGCGGCCGCCGGTTGGTTACAAGTTCCCGCGGCCGTGCCGATCGCGGTCGGAATTGGAGTGCTTTGCGGTATTTTGATCGCAACCGCGGCGGGGGTGTTTCTCCCGTTCCTCTTTCGCGTGTTCGCCATCGATCCGGCCCTGGCCGCGGGTCCGTTCATCACCAGCCTGATCGATGTTCTCGCTGCACTGGCCTTCCTCGGCATCGGGAACGCGCTCATCCACGGGTAAGCGGCGACGGCACAAAGAAAAGCGGCGCCGCCCCGCAGGACCGCGCCGCCTCTCACCGCTTGACCCGTTTGCTCTACTCGCCGGTGTTACTCGCCGGTGTAGCGGGTACGTCCGAGACCAGGCTGCAGCGCCATCAAGCGACGACGTACCATGGCGTGGAATCGGTTACCACCGAGCTCCATGTAACGCTCGTACGCTTTGATCGCGGTGTCGGAATCTTTGTTCTCGTAGGCGAGCGTACCGAGGTAGTAGTGCGGCAGCGGATCGACGGGATCGATCGCGATGCATTTCTGGAGCTCCGCTTTCGCCTTCATGGGGCGGTCCGTCTCGAGATACAAGTCGGCCAAGTCGAAGTGGGGACCGGTGAAACCGTCTTCGGGCAACTTGGTGATGACGCGTCTGTACGACACTTCGGCCTGCGCGTAATTCCCGATCGACTGCTGGATCTGGCCCTCCATGTAGTCGTACTTCGTATTCTCCGGATCGAGCTTGCGCGCGGTGGCCAACTCGGCGAGCGCGCTCATGTGATCTTCCTTCTGCCAGAAGAACGCCGCGAGTCGCTCACGGTGCTTGGGCTCCGCGGGGAACTGCTTGATCAGCTTCTGGTACTTCGTGATTTTGGTATCGACGATCGAGGTTTCGCCCTCGATGTCGTCGACCACTTCCCTGATCGAGATCGGTGTCTTGGTCGTGGTCATGCACCCGGCGATCGTCAGAACGAGCATGGCTAGGAGAAGACGCATGTCCCTCTCTCCTTCCGAAACAACTTCTAGTCCAAAGAGCGAGCACCGCCGAGACGACCGTCATCTCAGGCTCACGTCGTTCTGATCGACGGGGTCCTACGGCGACTTGAAGACTTTCGGAACATTCCGGTCGTCGGCGGCCGGATGCGAGGCTATCCTGCGCGAACGACCCGGCTCGCTAGCGATCCGGGCGGGCTCTGAACCGACGCTTTCTAGACCAAACTCTCGGCGCTAATCCGTAGAGACACAGCGTACGCCTCGATCGATCCGACTCGGGTCGACGCGAATCCGAACGTCTGTTTTCTTCGGAGGATTTACGGGAGCCGTGGAATCGTCTTAAGCGAATAAAATAAAGCTCTTTGTGGGTTTTCCGCCGACCGATTGCGACCCGGTACCTGGGCTGCGTAACGGTACCTTTAAGTGATCGGTTGGGGGGTCGATGCAAGTTTTGCCGAGGCTCCCGATAGGCAAATCCACGGAATTCGGGCTTGTTTGCCGACCTGAGCACTGCGGGTGATTCTTGGCATGGTGGCGTCTGTCGTTCACGCCGGGCGATGGTGACCGCCGAGCTGGGTCTAGTAATACCCGCGAAAGAGGGGACTTCATGAACCGCATGCGGATCGCTCGAGGGCGTCCTTTTAGGGACCGTGCCCTGACCGCTTGTGCTCTCACCTGTGTCGCGCTCGTCCTGGGCGTGCTCGCTTCACCTTCCACCGCGTACGCCGTCGGCGACCCGAACTACGTGGTCAAAGTAACCGACGCGAATGTCACGCAAGGCCAAGTCTTCGATCTAGAAGTCAGGCTCGATGTCTTCGGCGATGAATGTCAGGGGTGGTCGTTCGGGATTTGTCATACCGACGTCTTGCTGGAGATCCTCGAGGTAGTCGACTCTCCGTTGACGTTGACGATCAAGAACGGCAACCCGCCAGATTTCAACGCTCTCAGCGTGTACGACGGCGGGTTCACCAAGGGTGTTCTGATCTGTTTCACCGGTTGCGCCGCCTTGGCTCCGGGAGCGGATTGGCACCTCAACACCGCAACATACCAAGCACTGGCACCGGGCCCTCTGACTACCGGCGTCAGCCCGTGTTCGACTCTCGGATCTCCGGTCGTTCCGGTTCGTGTCGTCGTCGACGGAACCACGATCGACGCCACCCGCGAAACGGGCGTCGTGCAGATCTTCTTCGGATCGCCGCCCACCATTCATGTGCTGCAGGGTGGCCAAGGCTTCGGCATCTACGATCCGTCCAACGGTGTCACTTCGGCTAGCGTGCCGATGTTCATCGACGAGAGCGAACTCAGCCCCGGCTTCCCGAATCCGGTATCCGCATTCGAAATGGCGGTGCGGTTCGATCCCGGCCTGATGACGTTGACCTCGGTCGATATGGGTTCGTCGCTCGCGGCACTGAACGGCGGAAGCGGCCCCGAGCTCTTTCTGCCGACGATCGTCGCAGAAGGAGTCATGGTCGACTGCGTGATTGAGTCGGCGGGCGGTGGCGACCTGCTACTCGCGCCCGATCCCGCAGAAGTCGCACTCTTGAACTTCGATGCCAACCCGACGCCGCTCACGTTCAACCCGTTCGGGATCCACTTCCCGCTCGAGTTCGATCCCACCATCGATCCGATGGCTGCGAACAGCGTCACCGTGGACGATCCGGTTGCCATCCTTCAGCTCAGCGCGGGCATGGTGCACTTCGTACCTCGTGAGCAGTTCGTGCGAGGTGACGCCAACAACGACGGGTTGGTGCAAATCAGCGACGTGCTGTGCGTTCTCGATCGCGTGTTCAGCGGAGCGGTACTTCCGTGCGACGACGCCGCCGACATCAACGACGACCACCACTTGAACGTGGCCGACGGCGTAGCGCTGCTCGAGTTCTTGTTCATGCTTGGCCCGGACCTCCCGCACCCGTTCCCGGAGTGCGGCTGGGATACCACCGGTGCGGTGGATTGCCTGATCTACAACGGCTGTCCGTAGCGTCTTTAGCGTTCGTAGTAACAGAACGGGCTGGTGCCGACTCGGCGTCAGCCCGTTTTTTTGGATGCCGACTCTTCGAGTTCAGCGAGCGCTTCTTGAAGTCGCTTCAGCGAACCCACCGAGTAGCCACGGTCGTGGAAGAACACGACTTCGCCTCGCGCGTCGAGGAGCATGACCCGACCGGGAAGCGGGGTTTCGTTGCCCGTGAACTCGACTACGCGGTGTGCATCCGCGTAGACACAGACCACGCTGCCCCAGTCTTCGGACGGAATGCCCGAGCGCATCCCGGAATCGATGAACCCGGACGCCATGCGCGGAACCATGCCGGGGATCGTTGGCATTTCCATGAGGCGTACGCCGAGTCCCATTTGGTTGATGCCGAGCAGCCACCTATCGATATCGAACTGAGAGTCTTGGTCGTAGCCCACCAGGATAAGGAGAGGCGCCCCGAGGAAGTCGTCCGGGATCGTATACGCTTCGCCGCGCAGCGATTCTCCGCGCACCTGGGGAAAGGAGCTGCCGGTCGGATCGCGGCGCTCGACGACGGTGCCGCATGACGGCAACAGGACCGCGAGACACCCGAGTGCGATGAGGACCATGACGACACGTCGCGTGGTCCGTGCAGTCCGCGATTTCAACATCCGCTTCTCCTGCTTTGTTACGTGTCTCTTAGTGCGTGGCGGTTCAGTAAGCAACGACGACAACCCCACAATTCGCCGAGGAGGGAGCGTGAGATTCAACGACGTCCTTCAAGACATGAGCGTGTGGCGATAGGCATGGCTCTTCGAGCCTCCCGCGGAGACCCGCGGGCACATAAGCCGTGCTGGAAAATTGACTAATGGACAGTCGCCGGCTGTTCTCGCCAGAACTGGTTCTCGTCGACGGTCGCCCGCAGGATCTCGTCCCCCACCTGGATTTGATCGACGACTTCCATGCCGAGAACGACGCGGCCGAACACGGTGTAGCGTCCGTCGAGATGCGGCGTCGGGAGGTGATCGATGAAGAGCTGACACCCTCCCGTGTCGGGGCCGGCGGTCGGCATTCCGACCGAACCACGAAGGAACGGCCGCGGGTTGATCTCCTGTGGCACGTGATACCCGCCGTCACCCCAACCATCGCCACGCGGGTCTCCGCCCTGCACGACGAACCCGGGAACCACGCGGTGAAACAAGAGACCGTCGTAGAAGCCCCGTCGAGCCAGATCGATGATGCGAGAGACGTGTTCTGGAGCGTCGTCGAGGTACAACTCGACGACAATCGTGCCGCGACTCGTGAAGAGGTTCAAACGCGGATGTCCCCGCGCCACCAGATTCCACGGGTCGAGCCGGCGGTAGCGACGAATCGTAAACTGCTCGGTCTCGGGAAGTGGTTCGTCCGCACCGAGTTGATTGTGGGCGCGGTACCGCACGCCGACGAACCGATCGGACAGCAGTTCGCGAACACGATCCAACGACTGTTTCGACCCCTCCGCCACTAGCGCGTCGATAATAGTATTGCGCGTCTCCCAGAACCGTCCGGCCGACGAGTCGGCGAGAACATCGCGAATGCTCTTCAGCCACCCCAACGGCTTGCCGTCGATCAGCGCCGTAACCGCGGTGCATCGAACGGCCAGGTCGGAGTCACTCAGCGCCGGACGAATCCAATCCCACTTCTCCTCGACCGGCAGTGCCGCCAACGACGTCAATGCTGCGGTACGCACCCGAAGATCCGAATCGTCGAGACATTGAATGACAGACTCCAGCGCACTCGAACCGCCGTGCGCCAGCCCCGTCACTGCCGCCTCGCGCAGTAGCGGATCGTCGGACGTGAGTTCCTTCGCCAGAATCGGTATCGCCCGTTCACCGGCGGCCCGTCCGAGCGATCGCAACGCGGCGCGCCGTTCCGTTCGGGTGGCATTCGGTTTTTCGAGGATCGCTTCGAGGAAGGCGATTTCCAAACCGGACTTGCCGTCAGCGATCGCTTCGATCGCGACCTCGAGCGCTAGCGGATGCGGCTCCGCGTGAAGCCGACCGACGAGCAACTCGCGAATGCGTTCGCCGTCACCGACTCCGTCCTGACGCAGCTTTCGCAGGCTCTTGAGCGCGTTGACCCGCGCCGTCCAATGCGAATCGGAATCCGACAAGACCCACGCCAGAGCCTCGACGGCCTCGGCGTTGCCCGGACGCGACAGCCCTTCGGCAGCGAAGGCGCGTACCCACGGGTGAACGTCGTGTACGAAGGCGATGAGCGGCTCGACGGTATCCGGGTGATCGAGACGATCGAGTGCGTAGACGAGGCGCCACCGGGCGTCGGCGTCGCGTTCCGCCCGCGCCGCGCGCACCAGCGGCTCCACCGACTCCTTGGCGTCGAGCCAAAGTAGCGCGAGGCCAGCCTCGCCACGGACTCCGGGGTCAGAGTCTTCGAGCGCCAGTACGGCGGTGGCGATCCGCACCGCTCGTTGCGATTCAGCCTCGTCGTCCGGCCCCCGCAACTTGCCGAGCGCTTGCACGGCGGCCCTTCGAACCGCCACCGACTCACTCACCGATAGGGTGATCGCTACGTCTTGCGCGCGAACATCGTGAAGTTGGCCCAACGCGAACAACGCTTCGGCAACGACCCGCGGGGACTCGCCAGCGCGGCCGGCAATCTCGACCAGGGCGGGTACGACGTTGGAGTGCCACACCCGGCCCAGCGCGCGGGCGGTGCGCGCCCGCACGTGCGGATTCTCGTGTTCGAAGTACGGGCGGTACGCTTCGGAGTCGGTGCTCCGAACGATTTCCAGTCGCTCGACCGCACGATGCGCACCGAGGTCGTGGTACGGCTCGCTCGGTCGCTCTGGTGGCGCCCCGCATGCGGCGAGTAGGGCGATAATCGCGAGGGCCGATCGTTGCCCCATCATTCGGCAGAAGTGGCGCCGCGGCCTCGCTTCAGCGCGTCGATCTCTTCGCGTGAGTAGTGGCGACCCGATCCTGATCCCGGACACTCTTCCGTCCCCTCTTCCCACGCCTCGATGCTCGTCAGGTTCTCTCGCCAGAACGGAAAGGTGCGACACTGGGTGGGACGCACCGGATAGATCTGACACCCATCGTTCCAGAAGATGCACTCCTTGTTCGGCTTCTCGGTGAGGCTGAGCCGACGTTTGACGCGGCGGAGGTACTTCTTGCCGAACTCTGTCTCCGAGAGACCCAGGTGGCTTGCGATGCGCCCGACCTCCTTGCCGTCGACCCAGACGTAACCCTCTACCGTGCAGCAGTGGCCGCACTGCGTACACGAGAACTCGAGACCATCGTCGTACCAGCATGAACGTGCCACGGAGAACCTCTGCAATCCGAAACGAGCGAACGGATTGTGGCCTAATCGCACGACGAGTTCGAGAGCACTCGATCGCGTCGTCCCCGACCGCAAAACGCTCGGCGAACGATTCACATCTGGACGGGTTTCCCGGCGCACTCTACCACGGCATGCAAACCGGCGGGATCCACGAAAACTCTGGTCATTGCGCTGCCTAGAGGTGCGGCCGGAAATTGCCGGTGCTCCGTGCCTCTGACGATTCGGCTGGGCTCCTGCAGACCGAGCCAGTGAGAAGAGCCGTCCTTACGGCTTCCTGCGATCGACTGACTTTTGCCGCGCGCAGTGGCGGCGGCGATCGACTCTGGTAACCTTCTGGCCCTCTGCATTCGGATCGGGCGGCGCCCGAAGAGTGCGTCTCCGGACATTCCAACGAATCAACCCACGACCATCGACACGGGAGCATCCATGTTTCGCCTTCTGCTTCTCTGCGCGTTGACCGTCCTTCTACACAACGGAGTCGACGCTCAGATCGACCCGCGCGGCATGTACTTCATGCGCAACACTCAGTTCGGTACACCCACATCGTTTACCGAGTGGTTCTCGGTACGTCCGATCGCCGGCACCAACCAGTACTCGTTGCGCGATTTCTTCGGTTACGGCTGGAACGGGACCATCCTTCCAGACGGGACGATCACCCTCGTCGGTGGTGCTCCGGGTAGCTTCAGTACTCCGGACGACTTCTCGACCGAAGTCGGCGCCGGGCCAGGCAACCTCTACAACTGCAATCGCTGCCCGGGAACGGACGTCGACTTTCCGGTCCTCTTTCCAGGAACCCCGGTGGTCGGCGATGTCGCTCGTAATGGTGATTACGACGGCACAGTCGAGGTCATCAACGCCGAGACCGAACTCGTCGTCAACGTCGTGCCGCGGGTGGTAACTCTCGAAGTCACGGGCAACAAGCTTCGCCTGACTCTCGACAACGGGGTCTTCTACGAAGGGCTTTTCACCAACGACGGCAGCGTCGCGATTCGCGTCGTCGAAAACACGGTTACCGGTTGGGTGCCGTTGTACGCCAGCTACGCCGCAACGACGACCAACATACCGCTCGACGTCGTCGGGACTGTGACGTTTGACGACGAGGACAGTTTCACGGCTATCCTGTGTCGCCAAACGCGGGCGTCCATCGGCACGCAATCGCAAAGCCTTCACCGAATCTCCGGCACTAGGATCGTCACCGGCGGGATGCAAATCCCAGGCGACTTCGACCAAAGCGGCGACTTCGACATCGGCGACGCGGTCTCGTTCCTCGGCTTCCTGTTCTCGACCGGCACCGCGGATCTTCCCTGCGCATCCGGCGCCGTCGACGCCGGCGGCAACTTGCTGCTGCTCGACGCGTCCGGCGACGACTCGGTCGATCTCGCGGACGCCATTCACATGTTGAGCTACTTGTTCTTGAGTGGTCCACCTCACGCGCTGGGCATCGACTGTCTGCCGATCGTCGACTGCACGGATACCTGCCCGTAACGGTCGGCGTCTTTCGCGCTCGACTAGCTGAGCTCAGAGCTTCAACCTGGGCTCGGCGCAGACTCGGCCTCGTCGTGGGGATTCGTTGGGAGAACCACGGTCGAGACTACTGCGCCTTGAGACGCTCGAGGAAGACGAGCAAGCGTCGAACGACGGTGCGACCGAGCGGAGCGGGTTCACCGGTGAGCCGCACGGTCCCCGTCATCCCGCGCCGAACGTGCTCGGCGGTCTCGGGTTCGATGGCAACGCTCACGCGAAAGAAGGCTCGCGCCGCCTCGGAGGTGTACGGGTTGACCTGGATGTCGCCGCCGGCGTCCTGAGTGAACTGGACGTCGTCTATCTTCACCGATCCGACCGGCTGCACAGCGACCACCAAGCCCCGCACCTCTTCGCCGGGTAAGGATGCCGCGCGGAAGAAGACTGGGTCTCCCTGCTCGGGTTTCACGAGCGCGATCTGATCCTCATCGAGCAGCACTTCGATCAACCACCGGCCGTCACCGATCGTTGCCACCCAATCGCCGCGCGCCAAGTATTGCCCGGCTGCACCCCGCCCAACGTAGTCGACCACACGTCCCGCCCCTGGCGCCGCGATCGTCAACCGATCGCGATCTCGAAGTATGCCCTCGAGGTTGGCCTGATGTTCGGCGAGCGATTCTCGTTCTTGATCCGCCCGGGCACGATCAACCTGATCGTAGGCACGAATCAGAACCTCGGACTGACGCACCCGCGAGTCCGCTTCGTCGATCTTGGCTGACAACAGCGGGTCGACGAGCACCGCCAACGGATCGCTATTCTGTACCCGCTGGCCAGCGCGGATTCGCACGGAGTCAACGGTCCCGCTCGTCTTGGCGCGAACCACGTGCTCCACCTCGGCACGCACGACCCCGGTGGCGTGCACGTGAGTCGGTAGATGAAGTCCGCCGCTCAAGTAGATGAGTCCCGCGATCAAGAGAACGCTGTAGAGAATGCCGCGACCGCGTACGGCTTTCGTTTCGTCCGCGAACCATAGGTAACTGAAGAGCTTCACCGCTGTCTTGGTCAGCTCGGTGCCGAAGTAGATCGCACCCAGCGCAATACCGACAACGAAGAACTTCGTCGCAATGACAGTCGCGATCGACAGCACGACGGTGATCCGATACAGCGCACAGCCGACGCCGTAGACGCACAAGATCACTCGCATCCGCGGCGCCCCTTGGCACCGACCGTCGTCGATTCCCAGGATCGTCCGCTTGAGCAGAGACTGCACGGCGCCCGTGGCGCGCTGCCGGAGGTTAGGAATCTCGAGCGCGTCGCTCATCGCGTAGTAGCCGTCGAAGCGCATCAGTGGATTGACGTTGAATCCAATCGTGAGCACGCTGGCCAGGAACACCACGTTGTGGAAGAAGGAGCTCGTCACTCCAGGGGAGGCCAAGCACCAACCGATCATCGCGAAAGCGGCAATAGTCAACTCGAAGTACATTCCACCGAAGTTGACGACGAGCCGCTGCCACTTCCGAGTGAACGCCCAGGAGCTGGTGGCATCGACGTACGCGCACGGCGTGAACAAAATGAAGAACGCGCCCATCTCGGGAACGTGACCTTGGAATCGTTTGCACGCGTACGCGTGGCCGAACTCGTGAAAGACTTTCAGGCCGATCATCGTGCCCCAGAGCAGGGCCAGGTTGCGCAGCTGAAAGAACCCGTCGAACTGTTCTATGAATCGACCCCAGTGCGATGCCAACAAGTACAGCGCGAAGCACTGCAGCGCTATCCAGAAGATCAGGAACGGTTTGGTAAACGCGAATCTTGCGATCGACATGGTTCGCGTCAGGAACGCGTCCGGGTTGATGAGCGGCACCTTGAAGAAGAAGATTCCGGTCAGTCTCTGCTTCTTTGCCGCGTTGCGCTTCGCGACGAATCGACGGTAGAGACGGTCTCCATCGCTGAACGGCAAGTTCAGCACTCCGAGCTGGTGAAGCGAGACGATGAACTCGTAGAACTTCTCCTCGTCTTCAGCGTCTAGGCTCTCGTTCGCGACCAAGTTGGAAAAGACGGTGTGCAGAGAACGTTCTTCGTTGATTTCGACCACGACAGAGTAGTCAGCCAAGTCCAACCGGTGGCTCTGAAACGTGATCGGGTCGCGGACGATATAGGACACCTCGCCGCGAAAGATGTGTCGGCTGAAATCGAGCTCGGGGCGCAACCCGACACGTACGTCGCGCAGGCGATCCGCCAGTGTCGCGGGCGGTTCATCGGTCATACCACCCGCCTCACAGCCACAGCTTCATGCGGATAGCGCCGATCGCTCGGTGCAGCGTAATCCACCAAACCGGCTGCGGCCCGGTGTTGACGCGTGCCACGCCCTCCATTCCCGCTCGAACCCATTCTTCCTGATCCGGCAGGTTTGCCTCGACAACGTAGACGTTCCCTCCGCCGTGCTGTGTTGCGGAAACGGCAACGCGTTCGAGCTCCAATGTGTAGCTGGAGTCGGGTCGCGAGAAGGGTGAGAAGACGCCAGTGAGGCCAGGAGCGACGATCGACACTTCGGACTCGGGGACTTGCACGTCGAGGCGCAGTCTGCCACCGGCTGAAAGTTCGAACAGCGACTCTCCACGGCGCAAGATATCCCCGACGCGGTCACGCAGGTCACCCGCGACGACGATTCCGTCTTGGGGTGCGACCAGCACCGCCCTATTGATCTGATACTGAACGATATTGAGCTGAGCTCGGACGTTGTCCGCTTGCGCTTCGGTTAATCGAACCGCCACCGGGTCTCGATCCGCGCGAGCTTTTCGCAGCTCGATCGACAACCGGGCCAACTCCCGGTCAAACCTGAGTCGCTCCAACTCTAGAGACTCGACGTTCAATCGACACAGGGTTTGCCCCTGCGTCACGCGATCTCCCGGAACCACGAGCACCTCGTCGAGAAGCCCGTCAAAGGGAGCAGAAACCTGACGAACTTCAGCCGACATGACCACCGCCGGGACGGCCATCTCGTACGTTCTCGTCCCGAGTAGGAACCAGAGCGTCGCACAGACGAACAAGACCAACGCGACCTTCCGCACCCAGTATCCCGGTTGGGTCAGCGTACGCGTGCGATTGACGAGCGTTCGCCAGGCGTGACCGCGAACACTCTGATTGGCGCGCTGGACGAGCTGCATCACGGGAGCGTACGGCTCGACCATTTCGCGGTACTTGTCGAGCTCTCCCTGGGTAAACGGACGCTTGCGACTTCGACGAAGTGCGACCACGTAACGGCACTCGCCGTCTTCGCACATGGGAATCGTCGCGACGCAGTCGCCACCGCTCGCTTCGTGCCATTGCCGGTGCAGGCGATACTCCGGACCGGTCTCCTCTTCCCAGTCTTCTTGCTGTTGAAAGCGAATCGGAACGCAGTGATCGACGCACTCCTCCATTGCTTGGCGGAGTTTCACCGTTCCCGGCGACTGGCGTTTTACTTCGTCGAACCCAGAGATCGACAGAACGCGCACCCGATGATGCAGCACTTCTCCGATCGAGACTTGATCACAACCACTCTTCCCCTTGAGTTGGTTGACCAAACCAAAGGCGAGTTCGAAGCGCGACTCGTAGTTCCCCGCCGTACGCATGGCCTTGTTGCTAGCAGGGTTTGGCGCCTCCGAGCTCTCGGCAGCCGCGCCCCGAGCAGCAGGTTGCACGAACTGGCCGACGCGTTCCCGGCTATCGCCGATGAGGGCGCCGAGCATGTAGAGCTGCCCGAGGCGTTCGGCTACTTCCGCAAGCGGGCAACCGATCACCGCAACGATCGCACCGACCGGAGACTGGTGAGCGTCGACAACCGGAGCCGAAATCGCCGCGATCTGCATCGATTCCCCGCGGTCGCGGAAGACGAAAATGAAGGGCTCACAATCGACGAGCGCTTCCGTCATGAGGTCTGTAGTGACCTCTTCCCAAAATTCGGGATCCGCGGTTCCGTCGGAGTAGCTGTCGCTGACCACAGTGGTGCCGTGAGAAAGTTGAATCTGGGCGTACATCGCGTCCGTGCGTCGTCCGACCGTTCCGATCGCTTCGCGAACGAAGGCGGCAACGGAAGACGATGCCATCGCCTGATCCAAAATCATTCGACAGCCGGTCGGCAGGCCGACCGTTTTCTCGGCTGTCGCGGTCACAGTTGACATATCAACTCCAAGAGACGGATCACTAAAACAGGTCCAACGGATCCGCGCTCTCGCGTGGCTTTCTATAACGATCTTCGTCGAGTTCGATTTTGGTAAAGAACGTGAAACCGGCTTCGAACGCGGTGTCGTTGATCATTCGGCAACGTAGGCAACGGGCAAACACCACCGGAAGGTCGTGGTTCTCGAGTTCAATCTGCAGGCGGAAGACATCGCCTACCATGACGCCCATCGGAAACACGGCCCGACACCCTCCCATCGAGAGGTCGCACGTGAGGCCTTGAAGCCGTAGCTTCATCGCCTCCATGGCGCTAGATGGTTGCAGCACGAGCTTGGTACGAATCGGAACTCGCTCGTGCAGGCGCATACGATCAGCGTTGGTCTGCTTCTGGCCCTCGAGCTCTTCGAGGAGATCGAGATCCAACTCCTTTTTGACCTTCTCGTTCATCGACTCTCCTCAAACTCGACGGTGCACTCGACGCCGGCCGGGATTCTGTGATCCGGGTTAGCGACCTCGAGCTGAATCCCCAGCGTTCCACTCGACGCATCGATCACGCGATCCACGATCGAGACCGTGGCGTCCACGGAACCGAAGTCAAACCCAGGAATCGTGACTCGACCCTTGGTTCCCGGTGCGATCTTCCCGAAGTAGTCCGAGGAAACGATGAGCTCGACTCGAAGCGGGTCCAGCACTGCAACTCGGGCAACCGACGCTTTCGCTCCGGTGACGAGTTCACCCTCGGAGAGGTGGCATTCGACCACCACCCCGCTGACTCGGCTGACAATTTGGCGCTGTTCGAGTTGAGCCCGGACTCGCGCTGCTTCGAGCCTCGCGACCTCTCGCGTTTGCTGAGCCTGCTTCAGTTCGAGTTCAGCCAGACGGAAGTTGGTCACCGCTTCCGTCATCTCTTCCTGACTCGCGATGCCCTTCGTGAACAGCAGCGTGACCTGTTCGACCTTGTCGGCGTAGAGTTCGACATTGACCCCGGCTGTCAGCTCGGCGGCGTCTCCGGTCGCCTTCGCTTCGGCAACCCGCAAACTCGCACGATCAACTGAACAGTCGAGCCTTGCGATGACATCACCTGGATCGATGCGATCCCCTCGCTTGACGAAGACCCCATCGAGGCGTCCCTCCACGGGAATCCCGAGTTCGAGAGTCACCGCTGGCTGCAGGAGTCCGTCAAATCGCAATGGGATACTCGTGGGACCACGGCCGTTGCCGTCGTTGACGAGGAACATCACGAGGAGTCCCGCGCCGAGAGCGATACGCATAATTGTCTGCTCCTCGGATAACCCGATAGGTGGAGTCACGGTCCAAGGTCTGGATAAACCCGGACCCCGACCAAAGAAGACTAGGATGTTCTGAAGGCCCGGTCCAATCACGGACGTGTGACTACGAGAAGATCCGCCCGGACGGGTCGCCTACCCCATGAGAGAGGTAGAGCTAAACACAGTCGCGAAAAGCTTTTGCAGGCTCGAAGGATGAGCGAAGAGCAGGCAGCGGTCGGAAACGGAACGTTCCGAATCGTCTGGCAATGGTGAGTCCGCCTACCCCGGGAATCCTCGATTTCGCGATGTTGTGTGCAGGTAAGGGGTTGTGTTCGAAACCACGGACGCCGATATACTAGGCGTGTGGCAGTGTAGCCACGAGTTCGTTTTTGGTCCGCTACCGTGAAGGAGCGACATGGGCCGGCCCCAGATCAAAGAGGTCGACTACCACGACTTCGTCGCTCAACTGCGCAAAGCCACCGATAAGAAGTGCAGGATCGAAAAGAAGGAAAAGGAGAAGTGGGCGGCGTACGTCAAGCTGCACCAAGTGCTCGAACCGTCCTGTTTCGCCTACGCCCGCAGTTACGGAAGCGCCGCCAAGCCTCAGGCCGTGATCATTCAGTCCGGCGGTTCGTGGGACGGCTACTACGTGTACTCCGACGACGACATGTTCTGCCTGAAGTTCGTGCCCGGCGACCCTCCCCCCGCAGCGGCCGCCCCGCAACCCGAAGCGGCGGCCCCGGCTGCTGAAGCTCCCGCCGCTGAGGCCCCGGCCGATCCAGCCCCGGCCGCGGAAGCGCCAACCCCGGAACCTACCCCCGAAGCAGCCGAGCCCGAAGCTGCGTCGGCGACCGACGCCCCCGTCGAGCCGGACCCGAAACCCGAGGGTGACCCGACGCCGTAGTACGACTCTTTGACTGGCGGCGCGCGACTCGGCGGACGAAGATATCGGCCGAACTTCGCGGGCACTCAGGAGTGGGGAGTTGTTCAAAGATGCGTATGGGACTCATTCTCGCAATCGTATGCGCTGCGACACTGTTTGCCGCCGATCCGCCGATCGCCCTGACCCGTCTTTCCGTACCGCCAGACGCACTGACGAACGCCAAGATCGAATGGTTCGGAGTCTACTTCGGCTCGAACAAGATCGGGCACTATCGCACCGAGCTCCGCCCCACCGATCTCAACAACGCTCCGGCGTTCGAAGAGACGGTTCACGGCGCGCTGGCCATGAAGTCGCTCGGGGTCGAACTCGACATGAAGTACCAGGAGCGCACGCTCTTTTCGGCGACTCCTCCGTACGCCCTACTCCACAAACAGCAGCGCATCGAGACCGACGGGGAGTCTCAAACCATCGAGGTGGCTCGTCGTGACGACGGTAAGTACCGCGCGGTGATCCACGAGAACGGCGAAACGCGCGAATTCCCGGTCGAGATCGACTACACCTTCGCGGACTACTTGACCCCCGCCGTGTGGGTCGCCGATCCAGCCCGCAAGGAAGGCGACGAACTCTACGTTCGCGCCTTCGACTTCGAGTCGTTGCGTCCCGATCCGGAGTACTTCCTGGTCACGGCGATCAAGCACACGGTCGCGGGCGGCGTGAAGACGCGGTACTTCGAACTCGCCATGCGTTCCCTCAAGTCAAAGATCGCCGGCACCCTGACCGCAGACGCACAGGGCAACGTCTACGAATCGACCATCGCGGGCATGTTTCAGATAAGACTCGAGCCAGAGATCATCGCGAAGGCGAAGGGGGTGAGCGTGGACATCTTCCGCGCCGGAATGGTGAAGATCGATCGACCGATCGGTGACCCCAGCCAAATCGAATCCTTGGTTCTCCGCTGTCCGAGTCTCATCGATCTTCCGAACACAAAAGGTCAGCAAGTAACGACCGTCGACGGCAAGTCCGTTCTCCGCTTGGGCCAGAGCGAGGGGCCAACCGTCAAAGTCACCGCCGAGGCGCGGTTGGAGGCGCTGCGCGAAACGCCGGAACATCCCATTCGGCACCCGAAGATCGCGGAGCTCGTCGGGACGATTACCGCCGGCAAGCAGAACGATGAAGAGAAGGTGCGCGCGATCCTGTCATTCGTCGACACGTTCATCGAAGACAGCTACACCGCCGAACCGCTCACCGTGAGCCACTTGCTGGACAAGAAGCAGGGCGACTGCACGGAGCACACCATGCTCTTCACAACGCTGGCGCGCGCCGCCGGCATCCCCTCGCGCGACGTCTCCGGATTGATCTACATGGGCGATGAGTTCCAAGCGTTCGGCGGTCACGCCTGGAACGAAGTGGCTCTCGATGGGCATTGGGTTCAGATCGACGCGACGTGGGGTGAGTTCGACATCAACGCGACGCACATCTTGTTCGGTCACGAGATGGGCAACGATCTCGCGGTGCTGACGAAACTCGCCGGGAAGACGTTGCACGTGGTCTCCGTCAAGCCGGCGCCGGAAGAGAAGAATCGCTGAGCAGCGCTTACGGCCGCCAGCAAGCTTCGACTACCGCCTACGCCACACCCAGTTCGTCATGCAACGAAGATTCTGAACGTTGACCGTCTTGATGGGGTCGACGAGGTCGACCTCCAAACGATCCGACACCGAGAGCAGCGTCTCGAGATCGACCAAGAAGCGATCGCTACCGTCGGGGAGACGGTGCCAACCCGGTACGGTCGCGTCCGCATCGAGGAACGGTTCGATCCCAATCGTCGACGCAAGACGGCAGAAGACAATACCACCGGGGGCCGTGACACGATGCAGCGCGTCGGCCATGGCGCCAAAGTGATCGAAGTCGCGCGCAAAGTGCAGGACCGCGTTGCAGATCACTAGGTCGAACGTTCCCTCCGCGAAGGAAAGGTCCTCGACCGCTTCGACGCGAAAGTGATCACCGTCCGCCGGCCGACCCAACTGCTCCGCCCGCAAGCGCACCGTCTCGACCGCAGCCGGATCGGCATCGATCCCGCAGACCGGATAGCCCTCGCGGAGGAAGTACTCGACGTTGCGACCACGACCACAGCCGGCATCGAGAACTGATCCTCCCAACGGTAAGTGGCCGCGAAGCACTTGGTCGAGCAGGTATATGTCGATGTTGCCAAGCTGTTCTCGTAGGTTCATGGGCCGAATCGTACACGACGATCCGGGATCGTTCACGATCCCAAGTGGGACAAAAGGCCGCAGGGCGACAATCGGCTGTCCGTTCGAATCACTCGTCGATCAGGGTCGCCCATCGGCGGAGTCAGGCGGGCTGAGGGCGCACCTGCTCTAACGACTCGACGTGGTCGATCACGACATCCGGGGGCAAGCGAAGCAATGCCTGACACGCCCGGTCACACGCTTTTCGATACCCGCGACCAGCTTGAAAGTGACAACCCACGCACGACATCGTCTCGGCGTCGATGGCAACGGTAGAGACACACGAATCGTGAGCGAAGACAAGCGGGCCAAGTGTGGGACCACAAATCGCTACGGTGTGAGTTCCGACGAGACCCGAAAAATGGGCCGGCCCGGAGTCACTGGCAATGACGCAGTCGGCAGCGTGCGCAAGCGCCATGACTCGCGCAAGAGACTGCCCCCACCAACGGACCGACCCGAGGTCGCGGACGGAGTCCCGACTTTGTGCGGCTGCTCCGACG
This sequence comes from Planctomycetota bacterium, assembly GCA_021776775.1. Taxonomy (GTDB): domain Bacteria; phylum Planctomycetota; class UBA8108; order UBA1146; family JAJFFE01; genus JAJFFE01. Next base: position 55,048 of record JAJFFE010000170.1, read on the forward strand.
AGCCAGCCTCGGCGGCGAAGCTCGTTCGAAACATCGATGTGGTACGCGACGGGCCACCGACGTATCTCCCAGGCTGCGTCCGGGAAGACCAGCACTCGTGGCTGACGACCGTCAGATTCGCCGACGCCCCACTGCCGTTCGGCCCACTGCGCTTCATCCGCAAGGACTTCATACGGAGGACGGACCGGCTCCAACCGCGGTAGCCCGATCGAGTCGCACCATAGTCCGAGCCTGGTCGCGCCTGGTTTGGCGGCGCGCTTGTTCTCGTAACGAAGCCCCACTTCGCGAGTCCGTGACCAGTCGTCGCCCTCATCCGACGTAATCTCGCCGGACAAACCCATTCGGCGAGCGAGGTCTTCGAACCGACGAGGATTAAGCCGGATGTCGATGTTCGCAGCACGAGCACTATGGCAGAGCCACGCGGCAACAACCACGTCTCCGATGCCCTGACTCTTTAGATCGATAAGCGGTGGGTGGGGCATCGGCGTCCTCCGGGTGTACCGAGAATATCGGCAGAAAACCGGGGCTTTCCGCACCCCGTTCGTCGGCTGGCGGTTGAGTCCACCTCATCCTAGGCTGAAACAGAGGGTCATCGCCGAGGAACCAGCCGATGCCGAAGTCCGGAAAGAACATGATTCTCATGCGCGGCCTTCCGAGCTGCGGGAAGAGCCACCGGAGTCGTCGCCTCGCCGGCGCTTGCGGGACGGTCATCGAGATCGACGATTATTGGTACTCGGAAGTGGGCAGCGATCCGACCGCCTACACCTGGCGATCGTCAGAAGTCGATCGTTGTCGTCGGTGGACCTTCGCTCGGATTTCCGAAGCCCTCGACGCAGGTCGAACTCCGTTGGTCATCGACGGCATGAACGACGTAGACCCCTTCACCGGCCACTACGTACTGCACGCCCTCCGCTGCGACTACCAAGTCACGATCGAGGAGCCCGACTCGCCTTGGTGGTTACAAATCCGCTCTCTGCTCGAAGACCCCGCCCTTCATCGACCGGCGCTGGACGAGTGGGCGAAGAAGTTGACGTTCTTGAGTCGATCGACGCATCGCGTCCCGATCGCCACGTTGCGTACCCGGATTCGTCGATGGAGGAACAACGTCTCTGTCGCTGACTACCTGGCAGCACTGCCGGGCGGTCGAATCGTGACTCATTAGTCGGCGAACGCCGTCGTCACAAGATCGCGTCTCGACGAGCTTTCTCGCGCGGGGTTCAGTCACCCGGACACGAATTCCGATAAGCACATGGTTAGCGACGGGTTTCACGGTTTACCTCTTGGCGCACGGCTGCGACCACGAGCCCTCTTCGATCCACACAGAACGGTCATCTCCATGGGAATCTTTCGTCGGAAGAAGAAGCCGGCCGGTCGTCGCCCCGGCGAAGAGACGGATTCTCAGCCGGACTCCGACATCACGGAGAAGAAAAAGCCAAAGCTTGAAGCGGAGTCTCTCGAGCCTCGAATCCTACTTTCCGGTACCTGGATCGATGCAGATGCGCTCGAGCCCGAGACCGGTCCGACGACAGACGACGACATCTTCATGGGATCCGACGGCAACGACACCGCTTCGGGTGGCGCCGGGAACGACACGCTCTTCGGAGATGATGGCGACGACGATTTGTTCGGGGACGATGGCGACGACACGCTGCTCGGGGGTGACGGAAACGACTTGCTCGAAGGTGGATCTGGTGATGACATCCTCGCGGGCGGAGCCGGTACCGACACACTCGAGGGCGGATCAGGCGACGACGTCCTCATCAGTGGAGGCGGCGACGACAGTATGGACGGGGGCAGCGGCGATGACGTGTTCCGCGTCACCGGTGCCCAGAACGGCGACTCGATCACAGTCGATGGCGACATCGGAACAGACACGATCGACCTCTCCGAACTCGGTGCTGGTTCGTTCACCAACGATGGCTCGACGATTTCTGTCACACTCGCTGACGGTACCAACTTCGAAATCGAACACGACAACGTCGAGAACATCTACGGTGGCGACGATCTGCAAGAAGATGAAGACGATTCGGGTTCAGGCAGCGGTAGCGGGTCGGGATCCGGGTCGGGATCAGGCGGCGGTATCGGCTCTGGATCCGGAAGCGGATCGGGCAGCGGGTCTGGCTCCGGCGACGCAAGCGGAAGCGGGTCGGGAAGCGGATCGGGCAGCGGGTCTGGCTCCGGCGACGCAAGCGGAAGCGGGTCGGGCAGCGGGTCGGGCAGCGGGTCGGGCAGCGGGTCGGGCAGCGGCGACGCAAGCGGAAGCGGCTCTGGCTCTGGCTCTGGCTCTGGATCTGGATCTGGCAGCGGTAGCGGTAGCGGTAGCGGCTCTGGCGACGCTAGCAGTTCCTACGACGGAGGACCGGCAGCTGACGCAGGAGCAGATGCAAACGTCGCCGCCGGTAGCACAGTCACACTGGACGCAAGTGGCAGTACCGATCCGACGCATGACTCGTTGACCTACGAGTGGACGCAAGTCAGCGGCGACCTGGTTTCTCTCGATGATAACAGTGTCGCTCAACCAACATTCTCCGCCCCGACCACCGCGGGAGAGTTGGTCTTCGCTGTGACCGTCAATGACGGCGACTCGTCGCACGTCGATCTCGTGACAATCACCGTGGATCCGGCAGACGTGTCAGCAGACGCCGGCGCTGACCAAACAGTGGACGAGGGAAGCACGGTCACGCTTGATGCCACTAGCTCGAGTGGCGCGCCGGGTGAGTCCCTCACTTACACCTGGGTACAAACCAGTGGCACACCGGTCACGCTCGACGACGCTTCCGCCGGATCGCCGACGTTCACTGCGCCGGAAGGCGTGGCCAATAGCGATGTCACCTTCTCGGTCACGGTCTCCGACGGCACCAACAGCTCCGTCGATACCGTCTCGGTCACCGTCAACGCTGACAACGACGCCCCGACCGCCAGCGCCGGGCCGAACCAAACCGTCGACGAGGGTGACACCGTCACCCTGGACGCCACCAGCTCCAGCGATGTCGAAGGCGAGGCGCTGACCTACACGTGGGTGCAAACCAGCGGAACACCGGTCACGCTCGACGATGCCTCGGCCGGTTCGCCGACGTTCACTGCGCCGGAGGGTGTCGTCAATAGCGATGTCACCTTCTCGGTCACCGTCTCCGACGGAACCAACAGCTCCGTCGACACCGTCTCCGTCACGGTCAACGCCGACAACGACGCCCCGACCGCTGATGCTGGGCCAAACCAAACCGTCGACGAAGGTGACACCGTCACCTTGGACGCCACCAGTTCCAGCGACGTCGAAGGTGAGTCACTCACCTACACCTGGGTGCAAACCAGCGGAACGCCG
>JAJFFE010000018.1 GCA_021776775.1 Planctomycetota bacterium
ACGAACTCCGAGCGATCCGCCGCCCGACCACGAGGGGCTCGGGGAGCTGCAAAATCGGGTCATGGCCCTCGTCTGGGAGCTGCAAAACGGAACCGTCGCCGAGGTTCATGCCGCGCTCGCCCGAACGCGGGACATCGCCTACACGACGGTGCTCTCGACGCTCCGCAATCTGGAGAAGCGTGGCTACCTCTCGCACACGGTCGAAGGGAAGGCGCACCGCTTTCACCCGGTCGTCTCCCGCGAGCAGCACACCACGGCGAGCGTCACCCGACTGGTCCACACGCTCTTCGAGGGAGATCCACAACGGCTGTTGTGTCATCTGCTCGGCCGAGACAAGACCGACGACGCGCAGCTCGATCGAATCCGGGATCTGCTCGAGCAAGATCGAACGGAGCGCTCATGACCCTCGGTCTCGACCCGTACGCTCTACTACAAGCGGTGTGGATCTTGACGCTCTGGTTGGCCATGCCCTTCTTGTTTGCGATCGTCACTCGTCACCGCGACGCGAAACTCGCGCGCTCGGTCGGACGAGTTGCCCTCCTCGGCGCGCCGCTCGTCGTCGTGATCGCGCTGTTCAGTGCTTCGAGGTTTCAACCGCTGATCGACATGACGACGCGCGACGCAGCCCGTCGGTCGGTCGCGACCGCGCCCGTCGAGTGGGACATATCCAGAGACGACCCATCAACCGCGGCCGACGACTCCGTCGACGCAGCGTGGCGTTCCATTCTCGCGTCGTACGACGCGAACCCTTCCGCGGCGATGTTGCCGGAGTTCGAAAGTCACGCCCAGCTCGCGCCCTCCGACTTCCCCCTCGGGGAAGTGGTGGCCAGTGACTCGCCTCTCGGCGATCGCATCCGCGGCCACGCGAACTCCGAAGACGCCACCGACGGTGATTCCGCGTTCGCTAGCAGCATGTTCGGAACTCCGCCCCCCGGAGAATTCGACGACGCCTCGTCCCTAGCGACGGATAGCACGCCGACGACCTTCGTTCCAGCCGCTCCCGCATCGTCGTTTCGTTCAACCGCGACGATACGCAACTGGCTCGTCGTGATCTGGGCCGTCGTCACCTTGCTGGGGCTGCATCGAATTTTCTCGGCGAAGCGCGGCCTCGATCGTCTGCGCGCCGGTTGGCTGCCAGTGCCAGCCGACGTGCACCGACACATCGCACGACTCGCAACGCACATCGGCTACCGGCGACGATTCGAGGCGTTTCGCGCCGACGCGCTCGGCGAAGCGGTGGCGACGGGTTGGCTACGCGGAGCGCTGGCCGTGCCGAGTCGCTGGCTCGCGTCACTTCGCGAAGAAGAGATGACACCTTTGATGGTGCACGAACTCGCGCACCTCAAGGGTCGCGACCCACTCTGGCGCGCCCTCTCCTGGCTCGCCTGCACCATCCTGTGGCCACACCCGTTGGTCCACGCACTCGCGCGACGAGAAGCGGCGCTGTGCGAAACCATCGCTGATCAAGAAGTCCTCGCGGCGGGAGCTGATCGCTACGGCTACGCCGCCACTCTAGGCCGGTTGGCCGAACAACGGGCCAGCGCGCACCGCGCGTTGGCCATCGCCCCCGGCGCACTCGGGACCCGCAATTCCCTCGAAGGGAGAATACGAATGATCCTCGACCCCACCCCCACGTCGACTCGACGTGTATTCCGACCAGTAGCGCTGAGCGTGCTGGTTGCCTCGACGCTGCTCATCGTCGTCGGAATTGCCAATCCGCTGATCGGCGCGTCGCAGAGCAGCGACGATCGACGCAACGAAATCATCCGAAAGCTCGAGGAGACGCTCGCCGAACGCGACGCTCAACTCGTCAACGCCCAGAATCACATCGCCCAGCTCACCATGCGAATCGATCAAATGGCGCTGGAGATGGCGAAGTCGCGCGCCGGCATGGAACGCAACGAGATGCAGCGCGACGCTCAAAGACGGGACGTCGAAGCTCGAGCGCTCGCGCAGGCACACGACGCCAAGGCCCGAAACCACGCCATGGACCTCAAGAACGCCGTGGAACGCCACCAGCGAGAACTGCGCGTGGCGGAAGTCCGCCTCGAGGCCGCCGAAGCTCGCTGGAAGATTCGGCAAGAACAACTCGAGCAAACCGAAGCGAAAGCCGAATCCGGAATCGCCAGTCGGCAAGAGATCAACATCGCCAAACTTGAACTCATCGAGTCGCGGGCCGACCTCGAAGTGTCTCGCGCGGAGCTGGAAAACCTACACGCTGAGTTGCAAGCGATGTCCGACCGACGGAACGCCGTGGAGACTGAGCGTCGTGACATGAACCGCGCCCGCGAAGCGGCCCTGAAGAGACACGCCGAAGTCGAGGCGCAAGCTGAGCAGCACCGCGCGCACCGCGAAGCGATTCTTCGAGAGCTTCGCGGCCGTGAACTGCAAACCCGCGAGAGTGCCCTCGAGGATGAATACCTGCACCTTCGAGAAATCGAAGAAGCGCAGCGGCGGGGCAACGAACGAGCCAAGAAGGCGTACGATCGCGGAGAGTACCAACGGGCTATAGAAGAGTACCGCAAGGCGACCGAGAAGCGCGCGGAGCCCCGTCGGCTGCAAGAGCTCGCCGAGAGCGTCGCCGACGGTGAACAACGCCTCGCCACCGTGCACGACAAACTCGCCGCGATGAAGGCGAGATTCAAAGAACAAAGGGGCAAGGTCAACGAACGCGCCGTGCAGGAGATGACGGTCGAAGTCGATCGCTTGACCGCCGACCTCGAGACACGTCGTCGAGCGTATGAACGCGCCATGAAGCAATCTCGCCAAAGCAAGATGGACACACTACGCGCACTCGAAATCCGAGAATTCCAGAAGCGTGGTAGCGAGAAAAACAGCCAACGTCGTTCCTCCGTCGACGACGTGCAACAGGAACTGCGCGATCACATCAACGCTCTTCGTCAACGCGAAGCGGAGATGTCCAAAAAGCTCGAGCAACTGCTGCGCGAGGGCAAGTACGACGAAGCGCGCAGCAACTACGACCGGGCGCGCCAACACCTCGACCGGGCACAAGGGCAACGCAACGAGCTGTCGACCAAACTGCGGGAAGCGGTCCGACTGGAGATGGACGCGGCCAACACGCAACTCGATCGATCGGCCCGACGGGACGCGAAGCGGTCGATCGAGCTACACCGACGTGTGCTAGATCAACGCCAACTCGAACTCGACAAGAAGAACTCTCAGCGGCGCAACGAGATCGAGAAGCGGGTTCACGAAGAACTCCGTCGCCTCGAACTCGAGCAACGAGACGTACAGAAGCGACTCGAGCTGGAGCGCGCCACGATCGAGGCCGACCACAGTCGTCTCGAGGAAAGTGTGCTCAAAGAGGAGCACACGAGACAAGCCGACCTGGAGCGTGACCTCGTCGCCCGCGAGCGAGCACTCGAGTTGCAAGCGCGAGAGAGCCACCTGCTGCTCGAAGAGAGCGCATCTCTGTCGCACACCATCCAAGAGCGACTCGAGAGCGCGATGCGCCTGTACGAGGAGCGGAAGATGAAGTCGCCCGACAAGCAACACCGTTCCAGTCGGAGTGACGTTCGCATCCAAGACCTCCTGAGTGCGGCCGAAAAGAGCTACGCAGAGAACGTGCAAACGCTCAACCCTCAACGACGTGACGCCATCGAGAAGACGTTGCGCGTTCTCAAAGAGGCCGTCGACCGGCACGAGCAAGGTTCGACGACCGAGAGCCAATTGGAGATCGAGTACGGCGACATGATGCGCCTCTACCAAGACACGGTCCGACAACTAGAGCGCGACTCCGAATCGAAAGCGAAGTCGAGGAAACCGAAGAAGGCGAGCACCAAGCGCGAAGAGGTACTGGCCCCGGCCGCGGAGACCGCGTCCGAGGTATCCTCCGAACGCGAGATCCGCGAACTCGACGCGGAGATCAACAGCCTTCGTCAAGACGTCGAAGCGACGCGCGTCGAAGCAGAAGCCGTAAAGAAGGCTAGATCTGTGTCCGAAACCGAGCCGTCGTCGGCTGGCAAGGAGTCGTAGACAAACTCGTCACGGCCACAGATCAACGCCCCGCGTCGGTTCGCCGTCGCGGGGCTTTTTTTGTGCCGGGCGGAGCGTCGCACCTAGTGCCCGGACTTCCGCGAACGAAGTCCAATGCCCGCGCTGGGCGAGCCCGGACTAGCCATTCGTTCAGGACTTGCGGGCCTGCATCACTGGATCTGAACCGCGCGGCCATGCGTTGGTCACCTGACAAGGCGCCGCGACGGTTCCTTTGCGGGGCGCATCGTGGCGTGGCTCGAACACCAGTGGGTTGGGGATGGCCGTGTCTTCTGCTCGCCACCGACTATGAGGTAGAGGTGGGCTTTGGCGCCGGGGCAGTGGTTGGAGACCGGGACGGCTTCGAACGTCCGACGGGCGAATCGGGGTCGGTCCCACTCTGTTCGGGGCGTTGGGCAGCGGTGGTGCCCGATGCTTGCGGAGGCGCCCGAGCGAGTAACAGGGATAGATGAGCCGGGTGCGCTGGGCGGCGTGATCCGTACCGGCCCCGAACGCTGCTCGTCGTTTGCCGGCGACGCCTCGCCAGCGTCACGCCCCGAGGCGATCCCTGTCGTGCTGGCTGGCCATGATCTTCTCCTGTATGAACGCGATCCCGTAGGATCGTTCGGCGTGCCGTTGATTGTGAGCACGACACAGGCAACGAAGGTTGTCGGCGGTCGTAGCTCCGCCTTTCGCGAAGGGTTCGATGTGATCGATCTCCAAGCGCGTGCGTTCCTCGCAC
>JAJFFE010000171.1 GCA_021776775.1 Planctomycetota bacterium
AACGCCCCGACGTGGCAGATGGTGTTCTGGTCGAAGCCTGAACTCGATGTCACCGGTCCCATTCTCGCTCGCCTGAACGGAAGCTGATTTCGTGCCCAGGGTCTTCGAGCAGCGAACGCTCGCTCAGGAAGTCACTTTCGACGGCATTGGTCTGCACAGCGGCGCCGAGACTCGGCTCAAGCTGGTCCCGGCTCCTGCTGATTCGGGAGTCACGTTCATTCGGACCGATCTCGATCCTCCGGTGCGGATTCCTCTCTGTCTCGAGAATCGACGAGAGCATCCCCGCCGGACCGCGATCGCGGTGGGCGAAGCGGAAGTTCACACGGTCGAGCATCTGACAGCCGTGCTTCACGTTCTCGGGATTCAGAACCTCGAGATTGAAATCAACGGGCCGGAGCTGCCGGGACTCGACGGGAGTTCGATCCAGTACCTCGAGGCCATTCAGAAGGCGGGGGTTGCTGGTCAAGGGACGCGCGCGCGGACGTTGACGGTCAAGGATGCCGTCGCCGTGCAGTCCGACGCCGCAAGCGTCGTCGCTCTACCCGGTGATGACAAGTTGTCGATCAGCTACACGCTGTTCTATGAAGCGCTCGGCCTGACGCAGTACTTGACGCTCGAGATCAACGAAGAGACGTTCAAGAATGAGCTCGCTCCGGCGCGAACCTTCTGCCTCGAACGAGAGGCGCTCGAGCTGCAGAAGCGCGGACTCGGTGCCGGTGCCAACACGCAGAATACGCTCGTGATTCGCGACGATGGTTCGGTCGTCGACAACGAACTGCGCTATCCGGACGAATTCGTCCGCCACAAGATGCTCGACCTCCTCGGAGATCTCTTTCTGTTGCGGGCCAACTTGACCGGCCACTTCATCGCGCACCGGTCCGGCCATTCGCTCAACGCGGAGTTGGCTTCCAAGTTGGTGCAGACGTACGCGAAGGAGCGCGAGGTCGAGGACATTCTCATCTCGGCGCACCGTGGACTCGATATTCGGCAGCTTCAGAAGTTACTGCCGCATCGATATCCGTTCTTGTTGATTGATCGTATTCTGGAGATCGAGAACGATACCCGCGCGGTGGGCATCAAGAACGTCACTTACAACGAAGAATTTTTTCAGGGTCACTTCCCGGGGCAGCCCGTCATGCCGGGAGTCTTGCAGATCGAAGCTATGGCGCAGCTCGGCGGGGCGCTACTGTTGCGCAACATCGACAACATCGACAAGCTTGCGTACTTACTAAGTCTCGACAATGTGAAGTTTCGTCGCACGGTAGTTCCAGGCGACCAGTTGATTCTCGAGGCCGAGCTCAAGAAGATGAGGTCTCGTACGGGTCAGGTTCAGGCCAAAGCGTCGGTGGACGGCAATGTCGTCGCCGAAGCCACGATTCGTTTCATGATCGTCGACGCTTACTGATGCGAAGGACATTGCACCAGCTACGTCGACCGACGCCGACACGTTTCGTGTTCAGGCGGGGAAGGGTCTCTACACCAGAGCCATGCCAGCGCTGATTCACCCCACAGCCATCATTGATCCGTCGGCGGAACTCGCGGACGACGTCGAGGTCGGGCCGTACACGGTCATTGGGCCCGAGGTCAAACTCGGACCCGGCTGCCGCATCATGCAACAAGTGTCGATCATCGCCCGAACCACCATGGGGAAGAACAACGTCGTGTTCCCCGGAGCGGTGCTCGGAGCGGATCCGCAGGACAAGAAATACACGGGCGAAGAGACTTGGCTCCACCTCGGGGACAACAACTTCATCCGCGAGACCGCGACTCTCCATCGAGGGACCGGGGCCGGCGGCGGCGTGACTCGCATCGGGAACGATTGCCTGATCATGGCGGCGTGCCATGTTGCCCACGACTGCCTCATCGGGAACGACGTGACGATCGCCAACAGCGTGCTGCTCGGCGGACACATCGTGGTCGAAGATCACGTCGGGATCGGCGGCATGACCGCGGTCCACCACTTCGTCACGGTGGGGCGTAACGCGTTCGTCGGCGGGGCGACTCGCTTGAACAAGGACGCGCCTCCGTACTTGATCACCGAAGGTCACCCGGCACGTTCGCGGGCGATCAATCGCGTGGGTATGAGCCGGCGTGGGATCAGCGAAGAGGTGCAGCAATGGGTCAAAGAGGCCCAACGCCTGCTCTTTCACGAAGGCGTGATTCGAGAAGAAGCGTACGAGCGTCTCGCTAGTGCGGGCGCAGTGCCCGAAGAAGGCAAAGTGCTGTTCGAGTTTCTCGCGCAGTCCGATCGCGGCAAGCAGGGCCGCGCGCGTCAGCCTTAAGTCACCGCCTGTCCAGTGGCCGATCCTCGGTCAGAGCTCGGAGAATCAGAGTGCTTCGCGTCGGTGTGATCGGAGTCGGGCATCTCGGGAAGATCCACGCCCGAGTGTATTCGGAGCTCGACGGCGTCGAGCTGGTGGCGGTCTCGGACATCCAGGAGAATGCGGCGCGGGAGGTTGCCGAGGCGCATTCCACCGACTCTCACAAGATTCTCGCGACGACGGATGCGCGAGACTGGCTGGACAAAGTCGACGCGGTGAGCGTGGTCGTCCCGACCCCGGTCCATCTCGAAGCAGCGCGGACGTTTCTCGAGGCCGGCAAGGGCGTCCTGGTCGAGAAGCCGTTGGCGGCGACCCTCGCCGAAGCCGACGAGCTCATCTCGATTGCCGATCGATCGGGTTCGACCCTTCAGGTCGGTCACATCGAGCGATTCAATCCGGTGCTGTCGGCGGCGCTCCCGCACATCGATCGTCCGGTGTTCATCGAGTGCGATCGGATTCACCCGTTCAGCCTTCGGTCGACCGACGTCAGTGTGATTCTCGATCTGATGATTCACGATATCGATCTGATCCTGCACGTCATCGACGGAGAAGTAACCAGCGTCGACGCGCTGGGAGCGCAGGTGATTTCGCCGACCGACGATCTAGCGACGGCGCGGTTGGTGTTTGCCAGTGGCTGCGTAGCCATGGTCAAGACGAGCCGGGTCGCCATGAACCGCAGCCGTAAGGTGCGGATCTTTTGTGAGCGATCGTACTTCAGTCTCGATCTAGTCGCCCGCAGTGGCTACCGGGTGTTCCTAGAGGAAGGCTACGACCCGGGTGACTTTCTCGACAACACGGGGCGAATCTCGGCCCCAGAGGGGGAGGCGGCGTTCTTGGCCAAGCACCTCCGCACGGAACAGCTCACCATTCCCGATCACGAACCGCTGCAGGCCGAGTTGCGGGCGTTCGTGCAGGCGGTCGTCAACAAGACCGAGCCGCCGGTGACCGGGCCCCAGGGTCGCCGGGCGATGAAAGTTGCGGAAGAGATCGACAAGAGCATCCGATACCACCGTCAGCGGGTGACGGAGTACCTCGGTCGCAGCCGCTAGTCAGCGATTTGCCGGAGAGGTCCATCTCTCGGGCGAGCCCAGGGTTGCACTCGTCGGTTACGGCTGCTAGACTCCCCGCCCTTTGCCCAATACGGGTGATCTGCAACTAACACTCAATACAAGGGTTGCGCCTGAGTCGGCTTGCTTGAAAGTCGACCGCATAACGCGTGGCGCGCGACCAGGAGGACACAGAATGACTGTAGCGATCGACATCAAGGATCTCATCGAAGCGGGCGTGCACTTCGGCCACAAGGCCAGTCGCTGGCACCCGTCGATGGAACCCTACATCTACGGCACCCACAACTCGATTCATATCGTCGACTTGCGGGAGACCGTGCGCGGCCTCATCCGGGCCTCCCACTTCCTGAGCCGTCTCGTCGAAGCAGGCCACGAGGTCGTCTTCGTCGGCACCAAGCCGCAAGCGCGCGAAGTGATCCGTCACCAAGCAGGTCGCGCCGGTATGCACTTCGTCGTCAACCGCTGGCTCGGTGGAACGCTGACGAACTTCAATACCATTCGTTCGCGCCTACGACGCCTCGAGGAGCTCGAGGGTTTCGAGTCGGACGGGTCGATCAACCTTCGTAAGAAAAAGGAAATCTCCCGCCTCCGTCGCGAGCGACGGAAGATCCACCGCAACCTCGAGGGTATTCGTCGCATGACGAAACTCCCCGGTGCCGCGGTGATCGTGGATGTGCGTCGCGATCACATCGCTGTCGCAGAATGCAAGCTGCTCGGGATTCCGGTCATTGCCATCTGCGATACCGACACCGATCCGGCGATCCCTGACTTGGTGATTCCGGGCAACGATGACGCGTACCGCTCGATCGAGATCTTGCTGACGCGTATTGCCGATGCCGTGATCGTCGGTCGCGACAAGCTGGTGGCCCGCCAAGAGGCCGAGGAGAAGATTCGTCTCGCCGATGCGGAGAAAGCTCGTCGAGAGGCTGCCAAGGCGAAAGCGGCGGCTGAGGCCAAGAAGGCTGACGTGCCCAAACCGGCACCGGGTCTCAAGCCAGCGGGGCAGGGACCGAAGCCGGCACCGGGTAACCGGCCAGCCGGGCAGGGACCGAAACCGGCACCGGGTAACCGGCCAGCCGGACAGGGACCCAAGCCAGCGGCACCGGCACCAGCTCCGAAGCCAGCAGCACCGGCTCCCGCAGCTCCGAAGAGTCCTCCGGCCGCGGCCGGCGATTCGGCGGCTCCTGCGCAACCGGCTGGCTAGCCAGACCAGGATCCATTCGACGCGCGTGGTCGGTTACCACTTCCGCGCGCGGCGAGAACAACCAGCATTCAGTGATACCGGGACGCTCGGTGCTGCAACCGCGGCAAGGCCGGGCGCCCGACGCAAACTGAAGAGACCGTGTCAGCACAACAACAAGACCCGTTGGGTGGCCAGAGCCACCGAGATTCGGGAATCAGGTAGGAATCAATCATGACTCAGATCTCGGCCAAGATGGTCCAAGAGCTTCGTAGCGCGACTGGCGCTGGAATGATGGACTGCAAGAAGGCATTGACCGAGGCCAAGGGCGACCAAGAGGTGGCCGCGGAACTTCTTCGTAAGAAGATGGGTGCGATTGCCGCGAAGAAAGCGGACCGCGCAACCAATCAGGGTTGGATCGGCCACTACGTCCACAACAACGGCAAGATCGGTGTGCTGGTCGAAGTCGCGTGCGAAACGGACTTCGTCGCCAAGAACGAGAAGTTCCAAGAGTTCCTGCACAACGTCTCGATGCAGGTCGCTGCGATGAACCCAAAGGCCGTGAATCCTGATGGGTTGGATCCGAAGCTGGTCGAGAAGGAGCGGGCGTTCCACATGGAGTCCGTTCAAGACAAGCCGGCGGACATGCAGGAGAAAATCGTCGAAGGCAAACTTCGCAAGTGGCACGAAGAAGCGTGTCTCATGCAGCAGAAGTACGTCAAAGACACCAAAGGCAAGATGAGTGTCGGGGACTATCTCAAGGAGACCATCGCGACTCTGGGAGAGAACATGACCATTCGACGATTCGCCCGCTTCGAGTTGGGCGGCGAGTAGTCGTTCGGCTTTGGACAGGGCGGCACCCGTCGTCCTGTCCGCGACGTTGACGCCCTGCTCTGGCATGGCACCGTCTCGTTTTGACGGGCTCTGCCAGTCGTCCTCACCAAGACCGTGCTCACCAAGACTGCCCGTCCAGAACCGAGTTGTCCTATGGACCGTCGCGTCCTGCTAAAGCTGAGTGGCGAGGTCCTCGGAGGTGAGGATGGCGTCGGCCTTGACGCGGCCTCGGTCGACCGAGTCGTGACCGAAATGGTCGCTGCCTTAGCGCAGGGGGTCGAGATCGGCGTTGTCGTCGGCGGAGGCAACTTTCTCCGCGGCGCTGCGACACAGCACATCGAACGGGTCACCGCCGATCAAATGGGCATGCTGGCGACCGTGATGAATGCGCTCGCTCTGGGAGCGGCGTTTCACGCGCGAGGCGTGGACGCTCTGGTGTTGTCGGCGATTCCCGCGGGACAACTCGCCGAGCCGTACGGGGCGTGGAAAGCGCGGTCCGCGCTCGACGCAGGACGCCCCGTAATTCTCGCCGGCGGTACCGGCAACCCGTTGTTCACGACGGATACCTGTGCGTCGCTTCGCGCGATCGAGATTCAGGCGGGCCTGTTGCTGAAGGGCACCAAGGTCGACGGTGTGTACACCAGCGACCCCAAGACCGATCCGACCGCGAAGCGTCTCGACCAGCTGACCTTTACCCAAGCGCTCGATCAAGGTATCGAGGTCATGGACCGGTCGGCATTCAGCATGTGTCGGGATCACAGCATGCGAATTCGCGTCTTCGACATGACACAACCGGGTAACATTCAGAGGGCACTGATCCAGCAGGATCTGGGGTCCGAAGTGACCAAGGGAGATTGAGCATGAGCTACGCGGATCTACTGAGCGACGCCGAAGCGCGTATGCGCAAAGCCGTCGACGTTCTGCGCGGAGAGTTGCGCTCCATGCGAACCGGTCGCGCCCATCCCGGGCTGATCGAGGGCATCCGCGTCGATTACTACGGAACGCCGACTCCGCTGTCCCAGATGGCCACGATTTCGGCGCCCGAGCACGACCAGCTCGTGGTGAAGCCGTTCGACGCGACCGCCATGGGGGAGATCGAGAAGGCGATCCTGAAGAGTGACATCGGGATCTCTCCGTCCAACGACGGAAAGATCATTCGGCTGAAGGTTCCGCCATTGTCCGAGGAGCGCCGCAAGCAGCTCGTGTCGCGCGCGAAGGAGGTCGCCGAAGAGTCCCGCGTCTCCGTCCGAAACGTCCGTCGAGACGCCAACAAGCACGGAGATCAGCTTCAGAAAGACGGCGATATCAGCGAAGATGAGAGCCGTACGCTCAAGGAGAAGATCCAGGAGCTGACGAAGAAGTCCGAGGGAATGGTCGACGATGAGCTCAAGTCGAAGACCTCGGAACTGATGGAGATTTGAAGAGTCTGAAAAACGATGGAATCCCGTTGTTGACTGCTTCGGCAGGCTCCTTATAATCCCGCCCTTCGCCCTCCTGGGGCGACCTGAGCTGCAAGTTGCTATGGGGGCATAGCTCAGTTGGTAGAGCACCGCCCTTTTAAGGCGATGGTCGGAGGTTCGAGTCCTCCTGCCCTCATTTAAGAAAAACGTGGCCCCATCGTCTAGTCAGGCCTAGGACACTGGGTTTTCATCCCAGCAACGGGGGTTCAAATCCCCCTGGGGTCACCACTGAATTCTGGAGCCTCCGCTGACACCAGCGGAGGCTCCTTCTTTTTTGTCCGTCTTCACGATCTTTTCTTGCGTCGTCACAGTCCGCGGGACCATGGAGTGCCTACGACCCGTTCGGCGTCGGCGTTGTTTTTCCGACAGATTCGGGCGTTTGCGCGGCCGGCTCCGCGCGCCGTTGAGTAGAATCTCCGGACCGAAGCACCAGCGCTGACCCGAGCCGTTGGGATACTCGATTGGGATGCCCCGATCGGGGACCGGTCTCGGTCCTTCCGACCTTTAATTTCTAGGCTACGCGCGTGCGTGGCGACACTCGCGACGCGAGCGAGGCCGCACCGCAACCCCGGCGTGGAATCACGTTCAAAGGAAACTGATCAATGGAACCGTACGAGAGTGTGGACTTCTTCGGGATCGAAGAGCTGCTGTCCGAAGACGAGCGCCTAGTTCAACATTCTGTTCGAGAGTTCGTGAGTGACAAAGTCATCCCGGACATCGCCGAACACTTCGAAAAGGCGACCTTCCCGAGAGATCTCATTCCGCAACTCGGAGAACTAGGCGTGCTTGGCGCCAACCTCGAAGGGTACGGTTGCGCGGGCCTCAACAACGTTGCCTACGGTTTGATCATGCAGGAACTCGAACGTGGCGACAGCGGCGTGCGTTCGTTCGTTTCGGTTCAAGGCGCACTGGTCATGTATCCGATCTACGCGTTCGGAACCGAGGAGCAGAAGCAGAAGTTCCTGCCGAAGCTAGCCACGGGTGAGTTCATCGGTTGTTTCGGTTTGACGGAGCCCGACCACGGCTCAAACCCGAATGGCATGATCACCAACGCGGTCAAGGACGGCGATTCGTACATTCTCAACGGCAACAAGATGTGGATCACCAACGGCTGCATTGCCGACGTCGCGGTGGTATGGGCCAAAGTCGACGGTGTCATTCGCGGCTTCGTGGTCGAGAAGGGCACGCCTGGCTTCTCTACCACGCTGCAAGAGCACAAGTTCTCGCTGCGCGCGTCGGTAACTTCGGAGCTGCACTTCGAAGACTGTCGCATTCCCGCGGCGAACTTGCTGCCGGAGACCGGCGGGCTCAAGTCGCCGCTGAAGTGTCTCACTCAAGCGCGCTACGGGATTGCGTGGGGAGCGCTCGGCTCGGCCATGGCGTCGTTCGACTGTGCGCGCAAGTACTCGGTGAGTCGCATTCAGTTCGGGAAGCCCATCGCGTCGTTCCAACTGGTGCAGGCGAAGCTCGCGGAGATGTTCTCCGAGATCACCAAGGGGCAACTGATGGTGCATCAGCTCGGCCGCTTGAAGGATCAGAACAAGTTGCGACCGCAGCACGTCTCGATGGCGAAGAGGAACAACTGCTACCAGGCGCTCGAGATCGCGCGCACCGCGCGTGATATGCTCGGTGCCAACGGCGTAACCTACGAGTACTGCGTCGGGCGGCACATGCTCAACATGGAGTCGGTCAAGACGTACGAGGGTACCCACGACATTCACACGTTGATCCTCGGCCAAGAAGTCACGGGAATCGCAGCCTACGAGTAGGGTGGAGGACGCGTGTCCGGCGAGTGGATCGAACGCCAACCGGTTCTTGAGATCGCGTCGACGGGGAAGCGATTGCCCCGTCACGTGATCGAGCGCGGACGGACGATTCTAGGTCGCCACCCGAGTTGCCACGTCGTCCTGCCGGATCGACATTCGTCACGCGAACAGCTGTTGATCGAATGGGACGGCGCTTCTCTTCGATTCGACGACCTCGGCTCCAAGAATCGGCTCCAGCTAAACGGCGACGAAGCGGACCGGGAGTTCCTCACCGAAGGTGATGTCCTCCGGTTCGGTGAGACCTCGATAGCAATTCGCGGCCGGTCTCGCCCCGAGTCCGTCTGTTTCTCCGACGACTCGGTCCGTGTCGTGGCCCCGACGGTCGCGTCCGGGGATGAGGCGGGCGACGCCGCGCCGCAGAGCAGGTTGACGCCGAGCAAGTTGACGCCGAACAAGTTGACGCTCGATGCACGCGACGCGTCTGTCGCACTACCGAACGCCGAAGCGGGGCCGGAGAGCAATCGGCTCGAGTCCATCTACCGGTTGGCGGAAGAACTCGTCTCCGACCATGACGACTCGACCTTCTACGGACGAATCGCGGACCGGGTCTTCGCCGCGTTGCCGGCAGACCGCGGATTCATCGCTACCGGCGATCCGAGCGGTGGGGCGCTCGATGTCGTTCACGTTTGGCATCGAGACGCGCGGGATTCCGAACGCATCGAGATGAGTCAGACGATTCTCGACGAGATGCAAGTCGGACAGCAGGCGCTGTTGGTGCACGACGTCCCCGCTAGCTACGGCCGCGACGCCGAGCACTCCATCGATCAACTTGGCATTGTCAGTTTCATGTGTGCCCCGATGGTCGTCGGCGAAGATACCACCGGTTTCTTGTACGTCGACCGGCGGCGCGACGACGCGAGCGCTCCGCAATCGTTCACCGAAGAAGATCTGCGATTCTTGACCGGGGTTGCGCGGCTCATCGGAGTCGCGCAGGAAGAGCGCGCCCTGCGCGATCGACTTGAACACGAGAATCTTCATCTGCGGCAGGTTCTGCGACGGCGCACCGAGATCATTGGCGACTCGAAGTCGATGACCGAAGTGCTGCAGAAGGTTGCGCGCGTGGCCGAGCGCAGTTCGTCGGTGCTCATTCTCGGCGAGACCGGAACCGGCAAGGAGCTGATCGCGCAGGCGATTCACGACCGGTCCGAGCGGGAAGGCGGACCGTTCGTCGCGTTCAACTGTGCGTTGTCGAGTCCGCAACTCATCGAGAGCGAGCTGTTCGGCCACGTGAAAGGGGCGTTCACCGACGCCGCACGCGATCACCGTGGCAAGTTCCAACTCGCCGAAGGGGGGACGCTGTTTCTCGACGAGATCGGGGACATGCCGCTGAGCACTCAGGTCAAACTGCTGCGTGTCTTGCAAGAGCGGGAAGTGTGCCCCGTCGGGAGTGAGCAGCCGGTGGCCATCGACATTCGCTTGATTGCTGCAACGCACCGCGACCTCGCTCAGCTGCGCAAAGACTCACTGTTCCGGGACGACCTCTACTTTCGCATCGCGGTCTTGACCGTCGACCTACCTCCGCTGCGCGAGCGAGGAGACGACGTGTTGGAAATCGCCCGGGCCCTGCTTCCGGAGGGAGTCGTGATCGACGCACCGGCGGCAAAGGCCATGCTGGTCTACTCGTGGCCAGGCAACGTGCGCGAGCTTCAGAATGTCGTCGAGCAAGCGTGTTTCAACGCCAACAGTCGTCGAATACGGCTGCAGGACTTACCCCCCGAGATCGCCAAAGAGGGGCGACGCAGTCGCGTCGACGTTCCGCTCTCGAGCTTGTCGGAAGTCGAGGCGAAGCACATTCGCAAAGTATTGAAGGCGGTCGACAACAACAAGAAGCGCGCGGCCGAGATTCTCGGCATTTCTCGCGAGACGCTATACCAGAAGATCCGAGGGTACAGCTTGTAGCCGAAGGACTGCAGTATGCCGCTCGGACCACTGCTTAGATCGAGCGCGGTGAGAAGCGGTACTCGGACAAGTCGAGCGCGCCCTTTCGGAACTTGATTCCCTCCTTGCGAAGTCGACGAATCTGCCGTTCGCCCGTGGAGCACCCTCCTTTGCCGTTGACGATGCGCTGCCACGGGACGTCGGCGGGGCACTGACTCAGCGCCCAGCCGACCGCCGCCGGCGATATCCGGCGATCCATGATCTCTGAGACTTGGCCATACGTCATGACTCGGCCGGCTGGAATGCCCCGCACGATGGCGTAGACCTCGTCGAAGGCGCCACTCGAACGGCCGCTCATGGGCCCACCTGCGATCGTGCCATCGCGCCTTCTCTCGAAAACTTTGTTGATAGGGTTTACGCCAGTGCTGTTCTGGTCAGAATAGCGCCATATGCCTGCCCAAGGCCCCTTACTCGCGGGACTATTATGACGTTCGAGGTTCGAGTTGCTGTCAATTATTCACGAGTCGCGGCCGACCTGGTCGATCGTGATGTAATCCAGATTGATCTATTCAAGTGCCCGGCCGACAACGAGTTGATCATCGCGGCTGAGTCTACTCGCCCCGTCTTCGTTCATGGCGATCTCTGGATCGGCAACGAGACGCTCGACGAGGATCGGCTGCACACGTGGGCGACGTTTTCGCGGGTGGGGGCAACGCGTTGGCTAAACGCGCACCTCGCTCCGACCGTTGACAGTCTGGCGGGTATCCAACAGCCAGCCGCCCGCCGAACCACGGTGCTCGAGCGACTCCACGAGGATCTGGTCGAGTTGATCCGACGCTACTCCAAGAATCGAGTCGCGGTCGAAAACGTTCCGTGGGAAAAGCGGGCTGACTATCCGATTGATCGTCTGGCGGTCGACCCGGAAGTCGTTTCGGAAGCAGTCCATTCGACTGAAGTCGGCTTCATCTTGGATCTCGGCCACGTTCGAATGGCCGCGCTCGAACTGGGCATCGACCCGTGGGATCTGCTCGACGGCTACCCCACGTCTAGGTTGGTCGAACTACACATCGCTGGGGTGGCGGTCGATGACTCCGGTCGCCTCCGCGACAGCATGGCGATGGGCGACCTTGACTGGACTATCGTCGAAGGAGCGCTCGAGCGCATTCGTTTGGGGGACTGGCCGACTCCAAGCGTCATCGCCCTGGAATACGGCGGCGAGGGCGACCACTTTTCCTGGCGTACGAACCCTAACGAGCTGGAAACGCAAGTTTGCCGACTGCAGGACGCGATCGCGCAACAGACGTCGCGCTGAAACGACTTCGCTTGGCCGTCGTCGGCGGCCCGGATGTAGACCAACGTATCGAGTTGATGCAGCGTCTTCGATTCCGGTTCGAGCCCATCGCGGTCGGAAGCAATCCCGAGCTCGCTTCGAAGTTTGCCGCGGCCGACTTCGAGTATCACTGCTACCCGATGGCCCAAACCTTTAATTTGCGATCCGACCTCCGCAGTGCGGTGTCCTTGCGTGGCGTGTTCGCGTCGCTACGACCCGATGTCGTTCACTGCTTCGA
Source organism: Planctomycetota bacterium (assembly GCA_021776775.1). Classification (GTDB taxonomy): domain Bacteria; phylum Planctomycetota; class UBA8108; order UBA1146; family JAJFFE01; genus JAJFFE01. Next base: position 12,135 of record JAJFFE010000171.1, read on the forward strand.
TACGAAGCCCGCGATCTTTGGTCGTTTGGCGGCATTGGCGGCGAGGGTCCCGGTGGTGCTTGCGACCTTGCCGGGGCTGGGAGGGTTGTACGCCTATGACACTCCGCGCGTTCGCCGGCGCCGCTGGGTCTTCGATCGACTGCAGAGTGTCGCGTCCGAGCTTTCCTCATGGACCGTGTTTCAGAATCGGGACGATCGCGCTCTGCTGGTCGACAAAGGTGTCGTTCCGGCGGGACGCAGTGGGGTGATCGACGGGAGCGGCGTCGACCCCAAGCGATTTAGGCGTCTGGATGAGCCGACACGAGTCGCCCTGAAGCGAGAGCTGGGCCTCGAAGGGAGGCCGATCGTGCTCTTCGTCGGGAGGTGGATTCGAGCCAAAGGATTGATCGACTTGGTGCGCGCGATTCCCGCCGTCAAATCACGCTGTTCGAATGTCGCCTTTGTCGCACTCGGGGCACTCGATCGCGGTTCCGATGATCTCAACCAAGCCGAGGTCGCCGCCGTTCATCGGGAAATGGTTTGTCTCGGCTCTCGTGATGACGTGCCGAGCTTGTTGTCGGTCGCCGACGTGGTGGTCTTGCCGTCGCGGTATCGCGAAGGCATTCCGCGCGCGTTGATCGAAGCGGCGATGGTTGGCGTGCCGATCGTCACGACCGACACTCCGGGTTGCCGTGAAGTCGTCGACCGCGGGCGCGCGGGGTGGTTGATTCCCGCAAACAATGTTGACGCGCTTGCGCGCGCCCTCTCCGACTCGTTGCTCCGACCCGACGAAGCGCGGCGACGGGCCGCGCGGGCCAAGGCGAATGCCCTCGCTCGATTTACTCTCGACTCGATCGCCGGGGAGCACGAGGTACTATACGATCGGTTGCTCGCGACTCTTCCCCAACGCTGAGGCCAGCATCATGTCGACCCCTTCGCACGCCCGCGCCATCGAACGAGCGCGGATCGTCGACGCGTACGCCCGACGAACCCGCGACGAGCAGTCGTACTTTGGGTACGAGGGGACGGCGCACCTCCATCGACAACAGGAACGTCAGCGCGAAACTCTCGCGCTTTTGTCCGCCGTGGGACTGCAGTTGGCCGGATCGACCGTGCTCGATGTCGGGTGCGGCACCGGAGACGGGCTGCTGGATTTCGTCCGTTGGGGGCTAACACCCGCGCAGCTCGCGGGCGTCGACTTGCGCGCCGACGCGTTGGCGACGGCAGCGAAGCGGCTTCCCGGCGTGGACCTGCACCTCTCCTGTGCGACGGAGCTACCTTTCGCCAAGCAATCATTCGATATCGTGCAGCAAGCGACCATGTTCTCGTCGGTGCTCGATCTTGAACTCCGTGGGGCCATCGCCGACGAAATGGTTCGAGTGTTGAAGCCGGGCGGGGTGATTCTCTCCTACGACACTCGTCGCGACAATCCGCGAAACGCCGACGTCGGCGCGTTGACCGAAGACGACCTTCGATCGCTGTTCCCGGACGGTCACGTCACTGTGCGCGCGATCACGTTAGCCCCACACCGGGTCCGCGGGTGGTCGTCGTCGGTGCTCGAAGCGATTCAACCCTGGGCGCGATGGCTCGGTGTGGGGCAAACGCATCTGTTGGCACTGATACGTCCGTGCGTGAGGTCGACTAGCACGTGAGTGAAGACGAGCCAACCCCTCCGATTCCGTTTCATCGAGTCGACGTCTCTCCCGCAGCGCGGGCGGCGGTCGACGCGGTACTGCGCTCAGGCTGGTTGACGGCCGGCCCCGTCACCCGCGCGTTCGAGTCGGAGTTCGGCGATCGCGTGGGCGCAAGCCACGCGGTCGCGGTTTCATCGGGCACCGCCGCGCTCGAGCTTGCCCTGCGAACTCTCGATCTGCGATCGGGCGACGCGGTGATCACGACTCCGTTCAGCTTCACCGCTACCGCCGAAGTGATCGTCCGATGCGGCGCCGCGCCGGTGTTCGCCGACGTCGACCGCGTGACACTGAACATGAGCGCGGCCACTGTCGAGTCAGCGTTGCGGGAAGCGACGTCCGCCGGGTTCCGAGTGGTCGCGCTCCTGCCCGTGCACTTCGCCGGCGTTCCGTGTGCCATGGATGAGCTGGACGAACTCGCGCGCGTGCACGACCTCGCGATCATCGAGGACGCGGCGCACGCCTTCCCGTCGATCTTCGCCGGGCGGCCGGTCGGAGCGCCGCGCCGTGGCGGCCGGTCCCGGGCCGTCTGCTTCTCCTTCTACGCCAACAAGCCGCTGTCGACGGGCGAAGGCGGCATGCTCGTCACGGATGACGCGAACGTGGCGCAGCGCGTCCGTCGTTTGTCACTGCACGGGATAGATCGCGACGCGTGGTCGCGCCACGATGAGTCCACGGACGGTCCAGCTTCACCGCGCAGCTGGGACTACGAAGTGACCGAGATCGGAACGAAGTCGAACTTCAACGATGTCGCGGCGGCGTTGGGGCGCGTCGGCTTGTCGCTCGCCGACCGTGACCAGGCCGCCAGAGTTCGAATCGCTCAGCGTTATCACCAGGCGTTCGCCGGACTCTCGGGAGTTGAACTTCCCGCGTGGGATGATCGTTCGTCGCACCACTTGTTCGTGGTTCGCACGGATCAGCGCGATAACGTTGTCGCACAGTTGTCCGACCTCGGCGTCGCTACCAGTGTTCACTATCGTCCGTTGTCATTGCACCGGGCGTACCACCAGTGGACCCCGCGACCAGGTTCGATTCCTCAAGCCATGACAGCGTGGCCGCGGGTGCTGTCGTTACCGATCTACCCGTGCATGTCGCTGCGCGAGCAAGATCGCGTGATCGATGCGTTCGTCACGGCGTGCCGCACTCAGGGTCAGTGACGATACCCACACCGGCATTCATGGTCCCGGCGCTGGTTCGATCCACGCGGATGCAGACGACGTCACTTTCGTGTCCGACGTGGTGAGCGTGATCGCTCCCGGCGGAGCTGTTCCTCGACCCAAGCGGAGGGCGACCATCGAATCGGCCGGTAGCAGCGTTGTCTCCCGCAGTCGATCGACCCAACGACGTGCGAGCGCTCCGACGCTCCAGCGGGCGTTGATCTCGCTCAACGTGTGAAGCTCGGTCTCTCCGCCGGGCGTGACGTAGCGGAACGCGTCGATTCCGAACGGGCCGGTGTATCCCGCCTGGACCAGTTGCTCGGCGACGGTGTGGAACGTGTCCGAGATTCGTTGCGCGTCGTCGGGAGTGAGCGACGGTGTGATGGGAGCGCTCGTCGACAGTCGCACTCCACGAAACGCGCCTCGTGGGGTGTTGAGGAGTTCGTGAATCGTATCGAGCCGCGTTGTGCGACCCGCCCATCCGCACGCGCCGTAGTCGGCAGTGCGCGGTAGCCATGGCTCGACTACCGCACCTTGCTCGTGTTCGATCCACCGTTTCAGCGCCTCCAGTGACGAGTTGTTCCCGGTCTCCCAGAACCGATCGCGACCGGCTGCGGAGTAGCACGACTTTGCTACCCAACGCGGTTGCTCTGATCGGGACGCCTGTTCTATCGCTTTTGTCGCGTCTCGGAGTTCGCCCCACGAGGCGACGAACGCTGCGCCGGGCAGGCGGAAGCGGTGGAGTTGCTCCTGGCGGTGCGCGAACTCTCGCGACACCCAAGCGGCAAGCTGCTTCGTCGGCGGGAGCATCCAGTAGCGCACGCTGGGTGAAGGCGTGGGTGCGCCGCCGTGAACGGAGACGTTGGGAACAGTCGGGAGTTCCGGAAGTCGCGACGCTTCTATAGGGTCGATCGTCCACAGCTCGTCGGCGTCGTCTTCGGCGAGAATACGAAACAACGCACCCGCAACCGTCAGTGCTTCCCGCGCGGGTCCGGTGAGCGGCCGCTCGTCGCACTCGAGCGCGACGGAGCGATACGCTTCTTCCGCGTACAGGTTGGCGACGAGTTGGTTTGCCGCCCTCACTGCCATCGCGGATAGGTTCCGCGGCTCGTGAAGCGTCGAAGCTCGGCGATGAACTCCTCTTCCATGCCGACCCGGACGCGACCGCTCTCGTGGAACTTTCGTCCGATGGCGCGGTGTGGTTGAAGCGGATAGCAGAGGTTCGCGCAGTAGGCGTCCCACATCGATTCGTCGTCGCGCTTCAGGCGGGCCAACCACTTCCAGCCAAATCGCACGTGTTCGATTTCGTCTTCATGGACGCGATCGACGAGGGCCGCAGTTTTGGCGTCACCGATCTCCCGGGCGGCGGTGGTGTAGTCGGTCGTGTGGTCGAGGTTCGCGTTTTCGAACGTTAGCGACATCGCGCAGACGAATTTGAGCGGGGTCGTGATTCCGTCGATCTTGTTCCAGAAGTAGCCGGATACCGGGTAGTCGCCGAACTTGCCCCCGAGCGCTTCGAGCCGGGCGATGTACATGCGCGTGTGACGCTGCTCGTCGTCGAGGATTCCAGCCAAGCCACGTCGATAGTCGGACGGGG
>JAJFFE010000172.1 GCA_021776775.1 Planctomycetota bacterium
AGGAGCGCATCGTGGAGCGGGTCATGGGCGGGGGTGATGCGTTCGTGGTCATGCCGACCGGGTCGGGCAAGAGCCTCTGCTACCAGCTCCCGGCGTTGGCGCTGCCCGGGCGGCCGGAGGGGCGCGGGATCACATTGGTCCTGAGTCCGTTGATCGCGTTGATGGAGGATCAGGTGGCGGCCTTGCGGCGCAAGGGCGTGGCCGCGGAGTACATCAACTCCACGCTGCGGCGGCCCGAGCGCGAGCGGCGCTACGGCCGCGTGGCCGACGGCGCCTACGATCTGATCTACGCCACGCCCGAGCGCATGCACAAGCCGGAGTTCACGGCCGCGTTGGACGCCGTGCCAGGCGGTGTGAAGCTGGTGGCCATCGACGAGGCGCACTGCATCACGAAGTGGGGGCACGACTTCCGGCCCGCCTACCAGGAGGTGGGGCGCTTCGTCGAACGCGTGGGAAGCCCGACCACGATCGCGCTGACCGCCACGGCCACGCCCGCCGTGCGCGAGGACGTCTGGCTCACGCTGGGGCGCAGCCGTGAGCAGATGCCGCTCTTCGCCAGCGGCATCGACCGCCCCAACCTCGCGTTGCAGATCGTGGACTGCTGGGATGACGATGCGAAAGTCGCGCAGATCCGCGAGGTGATGGACAGCCATCACGGCACCGGCATCGTCTACTTCGCGTTGATCAAGGACCTCGAACGCTATGCGCAGCGGCTGCGTGCCGAAGGGCTGCCGGGCGAGCTGCTGCTCTACCACGGCAAGCTGCCGCCCGAGCGCAAGAAGGCCGTGTACGACCGCTTCATCGACGCGCCCGCCGAGCGCCGGTTGCTGCTGCTGGCCACCAACGCCTTCGGCATGGGCGTGGACAAGCCCGACATCCGCTTCATCGTGCACGCACAGCTACCGGGTTCGGTCGAGGCGTACTACCAGGAGATCGGGCGCGCGGGGCGCGATGGGGAGCCCAGCACCTGCCGGCTGCTCTACTGCTCCGACGACCTCGCCATCCAGCAGCAGTTCACCGAGTGGTTGAACCCCGGCCCCAAGCTGCTGCGCGAGGCCTCGGCGTTGCTGGCGGCGCATGCGCACAGTGACCTCGACGTGGACGAGTTGCGCGAGTTGTTGACGGGCCGCAATCGCGGTGATCGGCGCACCGAGGCCGTGCTGACCGTGCTGTCGGGGCTGGGCGTGATCGAGCCCTCGCCGGTGCGTGAGCGCTGGACCTTCGTGCGCCCGATCGAGACGCACGAGATCGAGGCCGAAGCACTGGCCGACAAGCGCGCGCGGGACCTGACGCGCCTGATGGACCTGCTTGAACTGGTCCGCACGGGCATGGGCACTGCGGACGACGGCAGCTCGCGCTCGGACGGCGTGCGCAGCTATCTGAAGGGGTACTTCGGTCTGGACGGTTGACCTCGGTTTCACAGCGCCGCCGGGTTGGGAGTGCAAGAGCACGGACGGCCACCGTTGCGGCTCACAACGAGACGAGACACGTGATGTACTCCGCCGCGTTCTGGGGCGACACGCGCAGTTTCGGCGTGTCGTCGTCGGCGTCGACAGCGGCGAGCTCGGCCTCGTGCCCTCGCTCCGAGGTGCGCTGCGTCTGGAACCCACTGTCGACTATCGAGGTGTAGACTCATGGCATGTGGATTCCGCGGTGTTTGATATCGGGCCCGGTGGCGCGGTGCTCGCCAACTCGAGGAATAGAAACCTGCTGGGTTTCTTTGGTGCGGACCGATCTGATGTGTGGGAGCAGGACGTGCTCAACCGGCTGTTCATCGTTCAGGACACGTGATGTGCGTCTTCAAGCACCAGTCTCCAGCGCAAGCGTCGGAGGGCGTCTATTCGGTGCCATCCTGGCTGTAGGATTGCTCCTGCATCCCGTCCCGGCCCAGGGCGTTGGTCCAGCATTGCGCTCCGAGAGCGAGGTCAGCGGCCTTCAGTTCATCTGGGCAGGCAAGGCGAGCAGGCCGATCGCGATGGCTGCGGACACCGGGCTCGTTGCGTTCTCCGAGAAACTCAATGTCGGTTCCTGTGCATCGGCACCGGGGCGCATCGCGCTTGTCAACGTGGATGGAACCGGGTACCGAGTACTTCTCGACTATCTGGACCTGCAAGCGCTCTGGCCGACGGAACACCCGAGTCGGGTCGGATCGATCAGGTTGTCCGCCGATGGCCGATGCCTGGCGTTCGTGTGGGGGCAGTTTCCCGACGGGCAGTGCCTGCATGCCCCGCCGTGGCATGCGTACCTCGTGGATACGGCGACGGCCGAGGTTGTCGAGCTGGCACCGGAGGCGCCGGTCACCGGTTTCGGAGTGACAAACGTCTCGATGTCCCGTAACGCGGAGCGGGTCGTCTATCGCACGACGGAGATGGACGGGCACCACGTGTTCCTCGCCACCCGTGCGGTTGATGGTTCGCACGACTTCTCCTCCGCGGTCGAGCTGCTCGCGCCGGGAGACTTCGGCGGGATCGGCTACGTGGCGCGGATCAGCGCGGACGGCCGTTCGCTGGTCTTCTCGACGCCCGAGCTGTTCCTGGTCGATGCCATGTCCGAAGTCTTCGTCATGGACCTGGCCACGGGAGTGACCACGAGGGTCTCCGACAAGCCCCTCCCGGGCATCTTCGCGGTCGACATCAGCGCCGACGGCAGTCGCGTGGTGTACGAGCACGTCGCGATCTTCCAGACCCTCCCCGGCGCTGTGTATGCCGTGAATGCGGACGGCACGGGCCACCACCTGGTCTCCGACGCTTCGCACTACGGCGCGGTCACGATCACAGCCGATGGTCTGTGGGTGCTGTTCAATGAGGTCGGGGAGGAATACTGCTGCGATGTGGTCCGCGTGCCGTGGGGAGGCGGCGAGCGGGAGTTCGTATCGCAGGCATTCTATAGCACGAAGGAGCAGCTTCCCCTGGCAGTCGGTTTCGGTGGCGATGCCTATGCCCATCGCCGCATCTACACAACCCCTACCGGTCTGCACCCTCTGACCCTCGTGCGCTTCGAGTCGCCGGTGCTGTACACGTACGGCGTCGCCGAAGTGGGCGAGCCCCTGGGAATCGACGTCGGCGCGCCGGCGGGCAGCCCCTACGTCGTGTACATGTCACTCCATGACGGCTTGTGGCGCACGCCCTTCGGGCCGCTGTACCTCGAGCCCTCTCGTCTGGAGCCCCTGGCGTTCGGGTTCACCGAGGCGCCGACGAACAGCGGAATCCACATCTTCGACGTGCCGGAGCTGGACGGACTCGCGGGGCTGTCTGTGTGGTTCCAGGCAGCGGTGTGCCCACCTGAGGGCGGCATGCCCGAACTCACCAACGCCACCACGATCACGCTCGGCGCGGACGGGAAGTGAAGTGAGGGGGCGGAGCCCCCGTCACCGTCGAAGTGTCACCCGCCGTCCAGACACAGACACGGACGGGCGCTGCGGGTGCACGCCGTGTTGTTGACGGTGGGCGCGTGTGCGCTCGGTGATCTTGGGTTCCGCTCGGGGAGGGCCTCGGGGGGTGGTGTGACGCGGCGTTTCACAAAACCCGCGTTCGTCCGTCCCGGCGCACAAGGCGCCGACACGCTTCCGCT
>JAJFFE010000173.1 GCA_021776775.1 Planctomycetota bacterium
TGCGCCCGGCGAATGGCTGTCGTGTTGCTCCTACTGCGTGTTTCTCGGGGTGTGCTGGCCGCCGGAAGCTCGAGGTCTCGCGCGAAATGACTTCCGGCCGCACCTCTCTAGTGCCCTCTCTGCCCGGAAGCTCCCCTCCCATGCGGATCCTATCGACCTCTCTGCTCCTGCTTCTCGCCTGGTCCACCTCTCCGGCGCATGGCGATGTGTTCGACGATTGGACCGTTCGGGGAGACTCCGCGTTTGGACCACCGGTCTCGATCGAGTACGAGCAAGATCCGGAACTCTTGCGACAGGTTGCTGCTCTCTTCTTGCTGGAGGGCTCCGACCTGCGCCAAGTCCGGTCACGACGTCAGGGCCAACTACGCCTCGTCGAGTTTCGTCAGCACCTCGACCAGCGTCCCGTTCTCGATTCGAGCGTCCGACTCGTCTTCGGCGCCGGCCGATTGGTCTCGGCGTTCGCACAGGGCGTGACTAGCCACGACCGCGCTTGGCCCGTTCAAACTGACTTCGAGCCCGATCAGTTGCTCGCTCCGTTCCCCGGGGCGAAGTCACGCGCGCAGCGCTCAGGCTGGATCACCGGTCGGAACGGATCTGCAATTCCGGTGATAGAAGTAGAAGCGGACAACCTTCCGGCGAGCGAAGGCATTTTCGGCAACAAGGGAACACTGACCTTCGAGTTGCCAAGTGGCGTCTGCTTGCAGACGCGTTCCGCCATCGTGAACTGCGACATTTGCGGTTCAGCCCACGGACACGGAACGATCGGCTTGGACTCGCTCGGCCCGGACTCGGACTCTCTCCCGCTCCCCCTCGCCAACCTCGTATTGGACATCGATGGAACCGTAGATTCGATCGTGACCGATGCAAACGGATTGTTGAGCTGGGAGGGCCCCGTAGGTGCCACCGTTTCTCTGACGGGAACGTTGAGCGGACTGTACGTCAACGTACTCGACGACGACGGTCCAGAACTCTCGATCGAAACCGGTCCCGTGAGCTCGGGTGAGCCGATCCACATCGAACTCAACGAGCTGCTTCTGGATGCAGACACCGCGGAGATCAACGCATACGTTCACGTCAATCGAGCGCACGACTGGCTTGCGGGTCTAGACCTAGACCCGCCGTTCACCGCGTTGGATTTCCCGCTGCAGGTGCGAGTCAATCGTCAGTCGTTCGGCAACTGCAACGCGGCGTTCGATCCTGGCGTGCCGGAGCTGTTCTTCCTCCCCGAAGGCGGAGGTTGCCCCAACAGCGCGTATTCGAGTGTGATCTATCACGAGTACGTTCACGCCGTCGTCTTCGAGATCATGGGAGGGTTTCCCAGTCTCGACCTCAACGAAGGTCTCGCCGATTCGGGATCGACGCTGCTCTCGGGCCATCGACTGGTAGGCCGAAACTTCTACGGGCCAGGCCTGCACCTGCGAGATCTCGAACCCGACTTGGTCTTTCCCGTGGTCGGAGACATCTGGACTCGTGGGCGCGTCGTCGCTGGCAGCTTCTTCGACCTAAGGACGCGGCTCTTTCACGAGCTCGGCGCCGAGGCTGGACAAGCGCTGGCGGAGCTGCTGTTCGCGAAGAGCCTCTACTTCATGCCCAACTCCATAGGGGACGGTGTCGTCACGGCCGTTCTGTTGGCCGACGACGACAACGCGGACTTGAGCGACGGCACCCCGCACGACCAGTGGATCCTCGAGAGCTTCCAAATTCACGGGCTGCAAGATCAATTCATGCCGATCGATCCGATCCGCTCCTTGACCGAGCAAAGCTCCGCGGGCTTGTTGACGTTCACTTGGTTCTTGACCGCGTCCTACGACGAGATCACCGTCGAACGCGACGGCGCCGTCATCGCGGTCCTGCCGGGCAGCGCGTCGTTCTTCATCGACGATAACGTGACACCCGGACTCCACACCTATCTGTTCAGGGGACGCTCGGGAGGCGTCGATAGCCCGGCAACTCCGATACTCATTCCGATCGACGACTACACGCGGGGCGACGCCTCTGCAGACCACTCGCTCAACCTCGACGACGTGTTTTCAATCCTCGACGCGATCATTGCGGGCACCCCGCTCGACTGCCCCGACGCAGCCGACGTCGATGACAACGGGCTCGTTCAACTCGGCGACGTCATCGTTCTGCTCGGGTACCTCTTCCAAGACGGAACCCCTCCGGCCGCTCCTTTCCCGGCGACCGGGTCGGACACCACTGCCGATTTCCTTCCGTGTGCGGGCGAGCTCTAGCTAGGTCCGGCCGCTCGACTCGGCATGTGACGCTTGTCGAACCTTCTTCAGATCCGTACTCCCAAACGAGCTATGTACTAGCACCGTCCGTGCAGCGGCTTCGGCGCAGGATTCGATGGTAGCCTTCTCTCGCCCGTTGCTCGGAGAGAGGACGAACTTGGAACCGCTCGCAGCGCTACGGCCGCTCCCCCCCCTCCCCCGACGCTCGACGAAGCGACGCGGAGACTCGACGAACCGCAGCGATGGCCTGTCTAGCGAGCACGCATTCCCCCTCGACATGTGGCGCATCGACGCGGTCGAGTGGACTCACTCGGCGACTCGACTCCACCCGCTCGTGGAGGAAGAACGTCGCTCGTGGGGCTTCACGCATCTCCCGACCAAGGGAGGGCGTCTCGACGTCCGGGCGTAGATCGCGCCCAACGAGAAGGCACGTCGTCCCCCGTTTACGAGCTTCTGACTTCGGGACGCCCCACAGCCACCCTCGATCTTCGGTCGAACCTCTGAAGTTCGTGTTTCCCATCCTGTCGGCGCGTGGGCGGGGCTATATAATCCGCGCCGCCATGACCGACCTCGACGACTACGACTACGATCTGCCGTCCGCGCTGATCGCCCAGGAACCCGCGCCCCATCGCGAAGAGTCACGCGCACTCTTCATGCGTCGCGGCGTGGACGGGTTGGAAGAACGCCGGTTTGCGGATCTCCCCGGGCAACTCACCGGCGACGAGTGCTTGGTCGTCAATGACACGCGCGTGATTCCCGCACGGATTCGCACCCGGCGAGCATCCGGCGCCCGTATCGAAGTCTTCCTGTTGCGCCCGGAAGGTGACGCATCGAACGCCGATACGGTTTGGCAAGCGTGGGTGGCACCAGCCAAGAAAGTACGCCCCCCCGAGACTCTCAACCTCGAGTCCGACCCTAGCGAGACGATCGAGGTCCTCCAACGGTGTGACTCGTTCTTCAGAGTTCGCGCCGGAAGCCTCGATCGCCTCTACGGCATCGGTGAAGTCCCGCTGCCGCCGTACATCGCCCGCAGCGCCAACGACGATCGGCGTACCCAGGACAGCGAGCGATACCAGACCATGTTCGCGTCGACACCCGGCGCTGTCGCGGCTCCCACCGCCGGCCTGCACTTCTCGCCGCCATTGGTCACCGCCGTGAAGTCGCTCGGGGTGCCGGTCATCCCGATAACGCTTCACGTTGGACCGGGAACCTTCAAGCCGATCACTACCGATCGAATCGAAGACCATCGGGTCGATCCTGAATTGTTCCATGTCTCGGAGCAGTCGCGGGGCGAACTCGCGAAAGCGAAAGCAGACGGGCGCCGAATCATCACGGTCGGCACGACATCGACTCGGGTCATCGAATCCATCGATCATTGGGACGACGGCCCAGCCATTCAAGGCGACACCAGCCTCACGATCTTGCCTGGCTACGAGTTCCGCCACGTCGAGGGGTTGATCACCAACTATCACCTACCGAAGTCGTCGTTGCTCGTTCTCGTATCGGCGTTTCACGGCCGCGAACGAACCAGGCAAGCGTACGCGCAGGCGATCGAGTCCGGGTTGCGCTTCTACTCGTACGGTGACGCCATGGTCATCCTTCCTAGAACGAGGTAATCATGCTCGCGTGCTGGGCGTGTGAGTTTCGTTTCTCTGGCAAGATGATTGCTCGCGACGGATCGATCAAAGGGCGATCGGCTCGCGAAGGAGGGCCGTACCGACTGTACACCTGCCCGCGATGCTCCCAAGTTTCTCGCGTCGAAACGACCGCCAAGGACCGAATGTTCGCGTCGCCGCCGAAGGACTTTTCGGTGGTCGACTATTTCTTCGGCTGGCTCGACTTCTTGTCCCCGACCGACTTCCTGCGCGTTGTTCGGTGGCACCACTCATACGCCGAAACTCGCCGCGAGTACTTCGAGCGCGACGGCGACTCGACGTACTCGAAACCTACTATAAGCGGCACTGTTCGCCAGTTCCTTGCCGGAAGAAGCGCAACCTCGGATCTCGAGTTCGAGGAGTGGCGACAGCGACGTGAAGAAGAAATCCTTCGAGAGAAGACGCGCACCGGGAGGTCTGATCGCCACAAGTCAGAAGAACCGAACCCACGACGCGACGCAAAGCCGTCGCCTCCCCCCCGCGAAGTCCCTCATCCCTATCGAATCTTGGGGGTATCGATCGACGCGACCGACGGTGAAATCCGAACGGCGTTCAAAACCTTGGTTCGAGTGCACCATCCCGACAAGCAGCCGACGCGCGATCCTGAAGTCCTCGAAGAAGCCAACCGCCGATTGAAAGAACTACTTCAAGCGTACGACGAATTGTCTAAGCGGTGAGTTCGCGCGGTTGTCCTCATCAGCCGACGCCGAACATCGGTAGAGCAATCATGGTGATCGCCAGCACGAGGAGAGTCCCCACGAGGTTCAACACAAACCCAGCTTGAACCATTCGCATGATCGGGATTCGCCCGGTGGAGAAGACGATCGCGTTCGGAACGGTTGCCACCGGCAACATGAACGCGAACGAAACAACGAGAACCGCCGGAAGCATCAGCGTCAACGGATGCAGCCCACCCTCGGTTGCCGCCCCCGCGAGAATCGGCATGAGCAGATTCGTGGTGGCGGTGTTCGAAGTCACCTCCGTCAAGAAGGTCACCCCCAGACAGATGAGCGTCACCAGAAGCACTCGTGGTAGCTCGAGTGCCCCCGCGAGCTGCTGACCGAACCACTGCGACAACCCCGTCGACTCGAAGGCGCCCGCGATCGCGAAGCCACCGCCGAGCAGAAACAAGAGTCCCCAAGGTACCGTCTCGACGTCCTTCCACACCAACAACGGTCGGTACCGCTCTTGACCCGACGGAAGCCCGAACAAAACCAGCGCCATCGACAACGCGACGAACGAATCGGTGATCACCTTGTTGAGCTGATCTTCCGGGACGATATCGGCCCAGACGAACAAGTGACTCCAGCCCGGGATGCCCTTGCCCCCCTTGGTGATCCAGAGTATCGCCGTCGTGACGAACACCATCAGCACGCGCTTCTCCGGAATCGACATGGGGCCTAGCTTAGTTCGCTCCTCGGCAAGCGCCTCGGCCCCACCCGACTCGTCCGATCCGGCGGGGACGGGCAACAAGACGCGCGTGAGCAAGAAGGCAATCAGCGGCGCAAAGATCACGACGACCGGCAGGCCGAACATCATCCACGTCAAGAAGTCGACGTTCAGGTCGTAGCCCGGAAGAGATTCCACAACTTCGGCAAAGATCAGATTGGGTGGCGTCCCGATCAACGAGCCCACTCCGCCGACGTTAGCTCCGTAGGCGACGCCGAGCAGGGTGCAGATGGCGAAGTTCGGGCCACACGCTGGCTTCTTCGTCGGATCGTCCGATTGGGTCAGTCGCGAGACGACCGACAGCGCGATCGGCACGAGCATGATCGTCGTCGCGGTGTTCGAGATCCACATCGACAGGAACGCCGACGCCAAGACGAATCCAAAGACGAGTTGCCGGGGATTCTGACCAACGAGCCCGATCACGAAGATCGCAATTCGCCGGTGAAGCCCCCACCGCTCGATCGCCTGTGCGATGAAGAACCCACCGAGCAGCAAGAGCGTGAGATGGTTCGTGTAGTATTGCGCCGCCTGCTTGGCGGTGGAGAGTCCGCACGCAGGCAACAGGATCGCCGGCAGCAACGAGGCGATCGGAATCGGGACCGGCTCGGTGACCCACCAGAACGCGGTCCACACCGTGATGCCGAGAATGAGCCGTTGCGGCACGGTCAGGCCGGGAATCGGCGCGGCGACCGCAAGCGCCCCAAGCACTGGTCCCAACAGGAGAAACGCGAGTCGGAAACGGCCTCTTTCCGCCATCATGAACCTCCCCCGGGGACGATGACCATCACGTGGTAAGATCGGTGCATCATCACTTTTCGTCGTTATGACGAAGGGTGCCGCCTTCGCCCGCGAGACCCTACCTCACGGTCGTCGAAGGTGGCAAGCAACTGGCGGCTCGAACGCAGCGAAATACCGACATCTTGGCGAGCGGCAAGACCCAACGGTTCGGCCGTCACCACGTAGGTTCGACCGTCATCAGGACGCAGGGAAACGGAGTACACGTTGAGGCAGACGGGATCAATCGTGGCCGGTGCCCTGGTGCTCCTCGCCCTACTCAGCGGCTGCCGTCACCCGGCGGCACTGTCGGTCCGGGTGGTTCCGGCCCACAAAGACGTGCTGCACGTACACGTCGAACTCCCGGAAGAGCTAGAACCGCTCGACTACGTCTCAGACTCCCAACGGCGGACCGAAGTCATGCAGGACGCCAACCGAACGGGCGCGCCACCCTTGTACGAAGTTCACTACTCGTACTACTCCGGCGCTGACCTACTCGCCTTCGCGACGTACCGTCGGGCTCCCGACGGAACCCTCTCGCACGAAAAGACACTCGTCCATCCGCAGAAGTCGGATCGGCCGTGAAGCGCACCGTTCTCCTGGCACTGGCGGTTACGCTGACGGGCTGTTACGCGCTCTACGAGCACCGTATCGACGGAAACCGCGTCTCGGTGTACGGCGATCACGACTTGGCTCGCTTAGAGAGCACGGCTCGGTTCGTCGAGCGCGCCATGGAAGGGTTTCGCCGCCTGTTTCCCAACGGTGGTCGCGACGTGCCGCCTCCAAGGGTCGTCTACGAAGTCGACGAGCTGACGCAAAACAACGTGTACCTTCCGTACCCTCGCCAAGAGGGCTACTACCTTCCCATGCTGCGGCTCGTCCACCTTTCGCCGCAGATCGTGGAGTCGGCCTCCGACGACAAAGGAGCGCCTCTCGAAGAGTTGGAAGCGGCTCGCGTCGTAACGCTTCACGAGTTGAGTCATCACTTTCTGATTTCAGTGCTCCCGGAGTCCAACTCGAAGTACTGGCTCAACGAGGGGTTCGCTTGCGTCATGGAAACCGCGTGGCTCGGAGACGGTGACGACCTCATCGTTCCGTACTTCCATCCGTGGCTTCACCGGCGCGCACGGTTGGCGCTCACGAGCGAACTCGGCGAGAAACGGTTCATGGCAGAACTGCGCTCCCTGCTCGACGCGTCCTGGATGACCTTTCACCGCAAAGGAAACAAAACGCTGAACTACGCGATATCGTACGTCGCGGTCGCCTTCCTTTTGCAGAACGAGACCGAGGGTGCGATCGAAGACCGCCTTCGCCAGATTCTCGGCTGGAGCACCGACGAGCTCATGGCCCGACTCGAACGCCTGCCAGACGTCGTGGAACGTCCTCCGGCCACAGTCTTGGCGGAACTCGCGCAGAGCCCGGTCCACCGCACATGGGCCCTCACCGAGTGGGTAGCTCTGGGAGCCCCCGATCGCAACCGACTGGTTCGAGAGTTACAGAACTGCCTCGATTCGGACCTGCCGGATCAGCGCTGCCTCGGCGGGGAACTCAGCGCTCGCGTGTTGTCACGACGACACGCGCGCCCGCAAGCGTTCTCTGGATTGGAATCGCAGCTGGCACGTCGGCTGTCGTCGGCCCCACACGAGGAACGGATTGCGATCGCCGGCGACTTAACGCCACTCGATCGCGGAAGCCCTTGCCTCGAACCGTTGATCGAACTTCTGCAGAGTCATGATGAAGAACTGCGGATTGCGGCGGCCGGCGCGCTGACGCGCAGCGGACTCAAACCCATGATCGCACGGCCAGCGTTCTGGAGAAACGCCGCCGAATCACGACGCGAAGCGGAAATCGCAGAGTGGCGCAGCTGGCTCGATGGCGTGCTACGGACTGACGAGTAGCGCCGACCCCATCAAGTTCTCCGACCGCTGATACTCGACCCCGAGAAACATCTCTTTGCGTTTCACAATGTGGTCGTCACGGCCGAGGACGATTTGGATCACGTCGTATCGAATCCGACGATCGTGCAGTGTCACGGAGTCGTCCGCCGAGAACGACAGCGGCGTGAAAGAGAACAAGAACTCGATCATGGCCCTCGACACCCGCTCCGAGTAGCCCTTCTGATTGAACTCCTCCGTGTCCTCGAACTCCGGAAAGAGAATACTCAAAGCGCCGCGGATACCATTGAAGAACCCACTGACCGGATTGGCCCGCGACGGCAGCAAGAAAGTCAGGTCTGACCCCCGATGCCCGCCACTTCGATACTCCAGAACTTCGGTCGTACGCGTGTACGAAACCGCGTCGGGAGGACCGAGTCGATTCAATACGTCGTCTATCCGCGATCGACCGATTTCGATCACCTCGAACTCAGCCGGCTGCCAACCCCCGTCGTCCTGGATCAACTCGACGTGCAGTCGGCAACCGGTCAGCGACAGGGCGAACAGTACGAAAATCGGAAGGGTCAGACGCCTGCTCGCCCAGCCGAGATAGTCAGAGGCACGTTCCGGTCCCACCTCTAGAACGGCAATCCATAGCGGGTTTCGTCGGAATCGAGCCGCGTTCCGACGTGCTCCACCTTGCCCGTGTCGTCAAAGAAGATCATCGCGTGATCGTACTTGGTGTCGCTGCGATGCGTAGAGAACAGAACGAGGAACATCGCCGTCTGCGTGGTGCGCGTCCGTCGATACCGATACGCTCGTTCATGAAGAGCGTCGTGCTCGAGATTGGAATAAATGATCTCGTCCGGGGGGCCGAGGAGTCGCGTGACGTCACCGAGCGTCGACGTCCCAACCACGATGCGTTCAACCTCGTCAGGAACGAGACCGGTTCCATCCGTCTGCTGACTCAGGACGCAGGCCGAGACTAGCGGTGTGCAGAGAACGATCCAAAGGACTCGGTACATGTTTACGCTCCTTGGTGCACCCACTCGGACTCGCCGTCCGAGAAGTGCTCCTTCTTCCAAATCGGGACGATTTCTTTGAACACATCGATCGCGTACTGGAGCGCCTCGAAACCAGCTTCACGATGAGAGAGGGACAGCGCGATGAAGATGCTGGCTTCGCCGATGGCGAGCGTGCCGAGTCGATGCACAATCGCTACTTCGTGAAGCGGCCAGCGCTCACGAAGGGCCGTGGCGATGACGTTCATCTGGGTGAGCGCCATTTCGGGATACGCCGTGTAGTCGAGTTTCTCGACCGAGCGCCCTCGATGGTGATTGCGAACGACACCGCGAAACGTGAGGACCGCTCCCGACTCGGGGGTCGTGACCCGTTCGACGATTTCGTGTTCGGGGATGACTTCGTTCGTCAGTTCGACGATCACGCAAACTCCTCCCCGGATCATCCCCCGCTAACGGGTGGGATCAGAGCAATCTCGTTACCCGGAAGGACAAGATCGGCGTCGGATCGAAAGTGGTGATCCACCGCAACCCGTACCGAGGCCAGTCGACCCGAGAGCTCCGGAACCTGGTCGGCGACCCGATCGAGGAGCTCTCGCGCTGTCGTCGATTCGGAGACCTCCAACTCGAGGCGATCCCGCGACGCGAACTCGGACAGCGAGGCGAACAGCAAGACTTCGACGCGCAATCGAACCTACTTCGGGTAACGACGCTCGGTCTCGCCGGTGTAGATCTGCCGCGGTCGGCCGATTCGGTAGCCGTCGTCCTCGCGCATCTCCATCCAGTGCGCGAGCCAACCGGGCAGGCGACCGAGGGCGAACATGACGGTGAACATGTCGGTGGGAATGCCCATCGCCCGGTACATGATGCCCGAGTAGAAATCGACGTTCGGGTAGAGACGTCGCTCGATGAAGTACTCGTCATCGAGTGCCGCCTGCTCCAACTCGCGCGCGATTCCCAACAACGGATCGTCGATTCCGAGGTGATCGAGCAAGTCGTCACACGCTGCCTTGATGATCTTCGCGCGCGGATCGAAGTTCTTGTACACGCGGTGCCCGAAGCCGAAGAGTCGGAAGCCAGAATTCTTGTCTTTCGACTTTTCGACCCAGTCAGTGACCTTGCCGCCGGACTCGTGGATTTCCTCGAGCATCTGAAGAACGCGCTGGTTGGCGCCACCGTGACGGGAGCCCCATAGCGCACTGATGCCAGCCGAGATCGCCGCGAACTGGTTCACTTCGGACGAGCCGACGAGGCGCACGGTCGACGTACTACAGTTTTGCTCGTGGTCGGCGTGAAGGATCAACAGGAGGTTGAGCGCGCGCTCCATGACAGGGTCGACGTGGTACGGCTCGGCCGGCGTCGCAAACATCATGTGCAAGAAGTTACCGCAGTACGACAGCGAGTTGTTCGGGTACGTGATCGGCTGCCCGATGCTCTTCTTGTACGTGTACGCGGCCAAGGTGCGCAACTTCGACAGGAGGCGCAAGGACGTCATCTCGACGTCGTCACTTGGGTCGAGCGCTTCCGGGTAGAAGCTCGAAAGGGAGGTCACCATTGCGGAGAGGATCCCCATCGGGTGCGCGGTTGACGGGTAGCCGTCGAAGAAGTGTCGCATGTCTTCATGAATGAGCGAATGACGACTCAGAACGACACGGAAGTCTTGCAGCCCCTCGGCACTAGGCAGTTCGCCCTTCATCAAAAGGTAGGCGACCTCGACAAAGGTGGAGTGCTCGGCGAGATCTTCGATGGGATAACCGCGGTAGCGGAGAATTCCCTTCTCGCCGTCGATGAAGCAGATGGAACTGGTCGTGGACGCCGTGTTGACGAACGCGGGGTCCAGGGTCACGAACGAAGATTGAGCGCGTAGCTTACTGACGTCGATCGCGTGCTCACCTTCGGTACCGACGACGATCGGGAGTTCGTACTTCTTCCCCCCGATATCGAGGCTCGCTGTCTCGCTCATCGACTCTTCTCTTTCATGACTTCCGGTCGTCGCAATTGTTTCTGTGCTCATCGTCACTCCCGCGCTGTTGGCCGAATCGTCGGAGTCCGATTCGCCCGTCGAATCACACCCAACCGTCTCGAATATCGGCGTTTGCACGCGAAGACTTCGCACCCTTACGGGTGAACTTCGCAGGAATCTTCACCCGGATAACCCCACGGAGGAGGATCCAACCTCGACGCCGTAAGCCCAGCATTGTCACAAGCATGGCGCACTTCACGACTAGCACCACGTGGAAATGACAACCGTGCGTAATGAGGTGACCGGTTTGTGAACGGGTCGCGTTGAAGTTCGATTGGAGACGACGTCGCGTGAAACCCAAAGTCCGAACTCAGAAAACATGACCCTCGGGACTCGGAAACCGAGTCCCGAAGAGAGTCCGAAAGTGTTCTAACGCAAGTGCCTAGGTGTCCCCATCGGGTACGAACCTCGCTGCTATTCGGCCGCGAAGGCGCGGATTATAGGTTGGGACGAGACGTATCGCCAGTCACTTTGCGCCCAACGCGCTTTTCGTCACAAAACATGACAGCACTCCAAGCGGGACCTCGCCCACCCCCGATCCGTACGAAAGAAGCACGCCAAAACCGTCACGAGCCCGGTCGATTATCGGACCATGAGCCGAGACGCCTCCAGAGCTTCGTACGCTCGGACTAGGAACAACTACGAGAGTTGACGCTCGACATGAAAGATGACGCGAGCAGCGATTCGAGAGACGAGCCAGCTGACGGCCAGCCACCAGCCGGCGCGCGGAAACCGGCTCGATCAGAAGCCGAGAACGTGAAAACCCGAGTCGACGTGCATCACTTCGCCCGTCACGCCCGACGCCAGCGACGAAAGCAGGAAGCTTGCGCTACAACCGATCTCCTCCAGCGAGACGTTCCGACGCAACGGCGCGCGCTCCTCGACGTGATCCAGGATCTTGGTGAATCCAGAGACCCCGCGCGCGGCGAGCGTCTTGACGGGACCGGCCGAGATCGCGTTGACGCGAATTCCCCGCGGCCCGAGATCCGCAGCCAAGTATCGCACAGACATCTCGAGACTCGCCTTTGCCACCCCCATGACGTTGTAGCCCGGGACGACTCTCTCTCCTCCGATGTAGCTCAACGCGACGACAGACGAGCCCTCTCTCATCAGGTCGAGACCACCCTGGCAGAGGCGCGTCAGCGAGTACGCGCTGATGTCATGGGCTAGGGCAAAGCCATCTCGACTAGTCGACACGAATTCCCCGGCAAGATCTTCTCGTTTGGCGAACGCGATCGCGTGCACGATACCGTCCAGCCCATCCCACGTGTTCCCCACCCCCTCGAACAGTGCGTCGATCTGATCGTCGTCGGCCACGTCGCAGGGCAAGAGAAAGTCCGCCGAGACACTCTCGGCGAGAGGGGTGACCATTTCCTTGATGCGGGCCCCTTGGTAAGTGAATCCGAGCCTGGCGCCACACTTGGCTAGACACTGGGCGATTCCCCAGGCGATCGATCGTTGGTTGGCCACGCCTGTCACGAGAAAGCGCTTGCCTTCGAGAGCTTGATTGAGCATCGGTGCGTCCTTTCGCAGAGCGCCACAGGATACGCGACTCCGCCCGGATGAGAAACGGCCATCACCCGCCGCAAGGCAGGTGAAGGCCGTTCTTGATCAGTCTAGAAACCGAAGAATCAGAGGCCGCTCGCCTTCTTCGGGGCGGTCTTCATCATCTTGTTGGGCATCCAACCCTTGCTGTGGATTCCGCCCTCGACGACCTTCATGTTGGCCACCTGCTGCCCGAAATACTTCTCGAACAGCGCGCTCGACGGAATGTTCTGTGGGCTCAACACGTACATGAGGTCCTTGTTGCTGAAGATCTCTTCCGGCAAGCCCATGGCGAGCAAGCCGACCATCATCTTCATCATTTCAGCCATGCCACCAATCGACTTGCCGACGTCTTGGCGCATGATCGCCATCCCGTGGCCGCCGACCTTCTTGGTGAGAGCAGCAAACGTAGGATCGGACAAGAGCTGACCCGACGGCTCACCCTGGCTGATTCGAAGGGCGTCTTTCAGGTCGTCGCCCTTGAGCCCGATGACCAACCAGCCCTTGTCGATCGAGATGGCTGGCGTGGGAACTCCACCGCCGAACTCCGGTGACGACGCATCACCGAAGACGTAAACCTTACGGTTGAGGAAGCTCTCGACTTTGACCATGCCACCCATTTCAGGGTGCGAGGCGAGGGTGGTCAAGAGTCGCTCGTAGACGGCCGTGTCCTTCAACTTGAATCCGAAGACTCCGCTGCCGAGCATTGCGGTGGGATCGCTCATCATGGCCATCCCCGGAGCCTCACCGTTGTCTCGGACTTCAGCCCAAGCAACCGACCCTTCGAGATTCGCGAAGAGCTCGGCAACTTTGATCCCGCCGAGTTCTTGCTCGGCTTCTGCGAGGCCGTTACTCATTTCCTGTCGAGCCTCGTCGCCACCGATGGTTCCGGCGAGGTTCATGGCGAGGTCTAGGATCTTGTCAAGCTGCAAGCGCCCGACCTGAGCCGTGAGCCCCCCCTTGGGTGCGAACGACGGGATCTGAACCGTCTGGCCCGGGTTCGGGATCAAAGAGAACAAGCCCGCACGTTCTTTCACTGCGATGAACGAGTCAGACTCGATACCGACGCCCGACATGGAACTCGTCGAGTAGATGCTTTGCAGATTCATCAGCCCGAGCGCGCCGATCACCTTCATGATCTCGTCGGAATCTTGCGGCGCTGTCATCGCGATAGCCATCGGAATGAACTTCCACAACGGATCCAAGTTCACGAAGAGGTTCATGTCTCCGCCGACCTTCGTCGCACTGACGGCGTGCTTGTAGTGAGACACCCCTCCGAGACGGCCGGTTCCGGCAGAAGTGGTCGCGGCGGCACTCTTCATGTAGTTCGACATGCCGTCTTTGGAGATCCCGACGTAGTAGTCGTTCCCCTTGTTTCCGAAGAATAGCCCGTCGGGCATCTTGATCATCGGAGGTCCCTCTTCCGGAGGGAAGTTGAAGCCGTGGAACGTCACGCCTTGGAGTTCCATGCTCGTTCGCGCGACTTTTCCATCCGATTGACTGACGAGGAGATCGATCATTCGGCTGTGCAAACCGGCGAACTTCTCACTGCCTTGGAAGTGCAGGATGAGGTTCGGCTGCATAGCGCCGTTCTCGTCGTTGCGGTAGCCCAGCGCAAACGAGAATCGCCCCGTCACGTCCGTGCCCAGCGCGCTCCAGTAGTCGGCGAACAGCGAACTGAACTGGTTGAACTCGGCTCGATCTTCGTCGCTCATCCCTTGCGACTCGATGCCCTGCTTCACCAGAGTCGTGACGCCTTTTTCAAGGTGAGACCAGAGCTTCGAGATCGCCGGATCGTTCGTGAACGAGCCGTACTGGGATGCGTTCCAGCCGGCCTTCATCTTGGTCATGTTGTTGGACGACACCATGAGGATGGTGTTCTCGTCGAAATCCTTGTCGCCAGCCCAAGCGGGGCTCGAGACGAGCAAGGTACAGAGGCCAATGGCCGTGAAGATTCGAGAATTCATCTAGTTCCTTTCGAGGGCCTTCAAGAACGCCGTTGGGCGATTCCGATAGGGCGACTCTTATTGCACGTTCTTCTTCTTGCTCGGGGGCTGAAAGTAATGCACGCCCGAGTTTGGTCTGCTTTCGTCGAACAGAAACGACGCTCGTCGCTTCACGAAGTAGATGACATGGTCGATCGGAATAGCGAAGTTGAGCCCCTCGGTACCGCGAAACTTCATGTTCGTGACACCGATGACTTCGCCCCGCGAGTTGAACAAAGGACCACCCGAGTTGCCCGGGTTGATCGCGACGTCGATCTGGATGTAGCACTGGCCACCGAACGAACGCGCGCTGTCCGAGACAATTCCTTCGGTCACAGTTCGCTCGAGCCCCATGGGCGAGCCGATCGCGAACACTTTCTCGCCGGCCTTCAAGGCGTCGGGATCGGCGATGGTGAGCGGACGCAGGTTGTACTTTTCGGCGTCCGGGATCCGCAAAAGAGCGAGGTCCATGAACTCGTTAACGGCGACGATCTCGACGTCCTTGATACGCTTCTTCTCGAGCCCATTTTCGCCCTCGAGGTACAAAGTGATCTCGACGTCACGTTCGCTCTCGATCACGTGAAAGTTAGTGATGACGTATCCGCGCTTGTCCGTGATGAATCCGGAACCCGACCCGTTCGGGCAACGAATCTTGACCACGCCCTCACCGAATCGTTTCACCGCCTCTTGAACCGAGACCGGCTCCAGCTTTCCGATCTTGAAAATCTCACCGTTTTTGACGACGGGAGCCGCCGGCTTGCCGGACTCGGGATCAGCAGATCGGGAGACGATTTGGCTGCGGGGAACGGAGATGATCGTGTAGCCAAGATCGACGAAGATGTCACTGGCGGTCTCTTTGACCACGCTGCCCGACAACTTCTTTCCACCGATCAGTTCAATCTGGTCGGCGTGCACATTGAGGAGCGCGCAGAACAGTAACGTCGGAATGATCAAGAGCGTCCGCACCAGTCGATCTCCTTGTCTCTGTGTCAGGTGAGCTACGGCCCGTCGATTCAGGCTCGCGCGACTCGACAATTGGGGTGAGGTCCAGTAAGCCGGGGAATAACGAACTCGACCACCCGAGGTCCGTGCCGTCATAGCCGTAGCTGGTGACACTGGCAGGGCTTATTTCTTTTCCCCGAGAAGTCGCTCACGCTAACATACCCCTTGGGCGCTCGCAATCGGCAGAACCGCACCGAAACGGGTCCTCAAAACGTCTCGCCACGCCACTCTGATTTCTTCGACTCCTCATGTCTTGAACCGAACAATCCCGAAACTTCGATCTGCGCCGCGAGGCGCAGCAACCGCACTTTGTCGAAAGGCTCACGGTCCATCGCAATGTCCGCACGCCCTCCCGTTGATCCCAATCCAGTGACGTCGAACCCGGTAGCCGCCCTTCAGCGAGGTTCGCGCCTTTGGCAACTCGCATGCCTGATTTCGGCATTCCTTCTCGTGCTCACCACGCCGATTTCCACGGTCCACGCTCAAGTGCAACCGGATGGGTCGTTTGGATTCGACGGATCGATGGTGTTCAAGTTCAATCGCGGAGTCGGTCCCGTCACGATTGCCGACCTTGATGGTGACGGCGACCACGATCTGGCGGTGATGGACAACCAGAAAGCGCACCTCGTCCTGCTGTTTCGGGATCCCGCCGCGACGGGGGTCGTCCCAGAAGGAGGCCGGTTCGAGGACCCCGACGGCTTCCGTCGCGAAGAGATCCCCATCGGACAACGGGTGGGAGCGATCGCGGCCGCCGATCTCGATCACGACGGGCACATCGATCTCGCGCTGCACAGCCCGGGGTCCCTCGAAATCCGCTGGGGCGGTAGCGCCAAACGATTCTCGGAACGTGATCGTTTCAGGACTCCGGACAGCCTCGGAGGCTCGAGCGCGCTGGTGATCCATCCCTCGGAACAGCCGGAGATATTCCTGCTGGCCCGACGTGGAGTCTACCAACTGTCGAACTTCTCCCGCGACCAGGCCCCCGATCGAGAACTGCACCCGGGGAGCGCATCCAACCCACGCGGGTTGTTCGTGCTCGACCTCGACGGTGACGGGGTCCGCGACCTGCTGACGGTTGTCGAGGACAAGACCCACCCCTACCGGCTGAGACTCGGAGTCCGCACGGGAACGTTCGGTCCAGAGTCGATGATCGAAGCGACGGCTCCCATCGCCATCTCGACCGTCCTGCGCGACGGGCGGACGGTGCTCGTCGCCGCGCTCCGCGAACACGGTCGCTTCGAAGAGTTGGAACTCGACGTCCGCCGGCGACGCAGCACGTTCGATCTCGAGAACCCCGATGTGTATCCGCTCGACGCTCAAGGACTCGACCAACCACAGCTCGTGTCGGGAGACTTCGACGGCGATGGGGACAGTGACCTAGCGATCACCCACCGTAAGGACGGCACGATCCTTCTGCTCTTGAACGACAAGGGCAAGCTGCGCGGACAAGACCCGTCACCAACCGTCCGACAACTCGGAAGCATCGCCGCCGCCGACATCGACGACGACGGCAAGGCCGAACTGGTCATCGCCAGCGCTGACGAGAAGGTCGTCGGAGTATCGCGACTAGAAGACGCGAGCTTGAGCTTCCCAAAAATGGTCGCCGAAGTTAAGGCGCCGAAGCTTGCAGCTCCCGGAAGCTTCCTCGACGCCGGCAAGACCGAGATCGCTGTTCTCGGGGGCGACAAAGGACGAACCGTTTCGCTGTTCCGCGTCGGGAGCGAAGGCGCGTTAGGATCGTTCGAGATCACGTCCAACACCGATCCGCGCGATCTCCGCGCGTACGATCTCGACAACGACGGCCTCGATGAACTGATGGTGTTCATCCCGTACGAAACACCTCAGATATACCAACGTGGTTCCGGAGCGGACAAGCACTGGCACCGCGTCGAGTCACCGGGGACGCTCGAAGCGTCGACAGCTTCGGGCGTCACGCAAGCGTCCAACGGTGACTTGCTGGCCGCAGCCGGGAATCACGTCCGTCGCATTCGATTGCGGGAGTCTCAACTCGAGGTCGTGTATCAAGTCAACGGAGCCAGCGCGACTTCTCAAATCGCGGCCGCGTACGAGGTCAAGCTCGACGGCGAAGCGACCACGCTCGTCTTGGTCGACAAAGGCGACAAATCGGTCAGCTTCTACGACACGTCGGTCAAGCAGCCGAAGTTGATTCGAAGCATCGAGGGTCCCTACGGCTCGATTCGAGGAGGTGTGGTCACTGACCTCGATCGCAACGGACGCGAAGAATTGGTCCTGCTCGAAGGGAAGTTCCTGACCGTGCTCGAGTCGGGAGGTCGCCGCACCCACCTCAAGCGTGTGTTCACGCACCAGTGTCCGCGCGAGCGAGGACAGTACATCGACATCGCGAGCGGCGATCTCAACGGCGACGGCAACCAAGACTTGGTCTTGAGTGAAGGCGTGAATCACTTCCTGGAGATTTTCCGCCCGGATCGAGACGAGCGCTGGACTCTAGGTTTGGCGTTCCCGGTCTACGAGTCGAACACCTTCCGCGGACAGGGTGGCGCTTCGACCGAGCCACGCACGGTGAAAGTTGCGGATGTCACAGGTGACGGGCTCGACGACGTGATCATCGTCGTTCACGACCGACTGATCGTCTACCCACAAGGCCAGTAGCGGCGGGCGCTGCGGAGAGCCGATTCGTTCGACGAACGAGTCGGCTCGCCAACGTCGATAGTCAATCAGCTGGGGAGACTCAACGGTCCGCTGCGATCTTGGTCGCCATCTCTTCGATCGCCTTCGACATGATGTCGATCACCGAGTGCGGCGTTGAAGTACCAGCAGTGATGCCGACGTGCTCTTTGCCAACCAGCCAAGAGCGCTTCAGCTCCTCGGGCCCGGTGACGTGATACGACTCGAGCCCTCGATCCTGGCAAACCTTCCACAGCTTCTTGGTGTTTGCCGAGTTCTTCCCGCCCACGACGATCATGAGATCCACTTCGGCGGCGAGGTCACGCACGGCTTGCTGTCGATCCTTGGTCGGCTTGCAGATCGTGTCGACGAACTTGATCTGCATGTCGGGGAAGCGACGCTCCATCGCGGCGACGAGGCCTTGCGCGACGTCGAGTTGCTGCGTCGTCTGACAGACGATGCCGATCTTGTCGCGCCCCTCCAAGCAGTCGAGGTCGTCTTCGCTCAACACGACTTCGTACTCTTGAAGGTCTCCGACGATGCCCCGCACTTCGACGTGATCTCGCTGGCCGATGACGACCGGGAAGTAGCCCTGCCGCACGAGCCCTGCCACTTTGTTGTGAACTTTGATCACCAGCGGGCACGACGCGTCGAAGACGTTGAATCCCTTCTCCTCGAGCCCCGCCTGCATGGAGGCCGGAGCACCGTGCGCCGTGATCATGACGTTCTTGGTCGCGATCGGATCGGCGGCGGACTTGACCAGCGTCACGCCGTGATCGTGCAACTCTTGAATCACTTGTGGATTGTGCACGAGCTCGCCGATGATAGTGAGGTTGTCCCGGAACGACTCGTCCATCGCGGCCTCGATCGCGTCGCGTACTCCGAAGCACGTTCCGAGCGCCGAGGCGAGGGTGATTCTCAATCGATTCTCCTTCGTATCACGCAAGGGCTAAGGTGTACCACGAGGAGGCTGTTTTGACGACGTTCTACCGCGGCGCAGTCCTGCACTCGCTAGCCCCAGATCACGTCGAGCTCTTGTCGCCGGGCCTCGTGGAAGTCGACGCCGCGGGAGAAATCCAACGGGTCGCGGTCGAGTCGGACTATCGGCCGTCCGACTTCAAGGGCAGCCGCCGCGTCGACTTTGGTGATCGACTGCTTCTGCCGGGCCTGGTCGACGCGCACCTGCACATTCCCCAGATTGATATCATCGGCGTCGAGTCGGAGCACCTGATCGACTGGCTGCGAGATCACATCTTCGCCGAAGAAGCCGCCAACGAGGACCCAGCCGTCGCTCGCGACCGGGCGTCCCGCTGCTTTCAGCAGCTCATTCAATCCGGCACCACGGCGTGCGCCGCGTACTCGTCGGTTCACACCGAAGCGACCGATATCGCGTTCGAAGAGGCCTCGCGGGCCGGAGTTCGCGCGATCATCGGCAAGGTGCTCATGGACCGCGAGGCGCCGGACGCACTGCTCGAAAGCGCCACGACCGCGCTGGAAGACACGCACCGTTTGATTCAGAAGTGGTCCGGCGCCGCCGACGGCCGACTCGACGTCGCGGTCACACCACGGTTCGGAATCTCCTGCTCGGACGAGCTACTCTCCGGCGCCGGGAAACTTGCCCAACAAACCGGCGCCCGAGTACAGACGCACTTGTCCGAGAACAAGGGCGAGATCGAAGCGATCCGTCAGCTGTTTCCCGCCGCGCGGGACTACACCGCCGTGTACGAAAACGCCGGCGTGCTTCGCCCGGGCTGTCTGCTGGCGCACTGCATTCACCTTTCCGACGACGAGATCCAACGACTCGCGCAATCGAAGGCGGCCGCCGTGTACTGCCCCGACTCCAACTTCTTCCTGCACAGCGGACGATTCCCGCTCGACGACACACTAGCCGCGGGAGTCACGGTCGCCCTCGGCTCCGACGTGGGTGCCGGGACCAGCTTCTCGTTATTCGAGGCGATGAAGATGGGCAACTACATGCAGACGACGCAGGTCGACCCAGAGCTGCTCTTCTACCTAGCGACCCTCGGCGGAGCGAACGCGTTGGGGTGGGGTGATCGCATCGGAAACTTCGCGGCGGGGAAAGCCGCCGACTTCCTGGTGCTCGACTCGCGTGATCTCCTGCGCGGGAGCACGGTTCACGAATGGGATCTGCGCGAGTTGCTGTCGATCCTGATTCACCGCGGGCACCGGGCGCGGATTGAAGCCGTCTACATCCAGGGTCAACGCGTCGACCGCGGCCGCCACCGCTAGTTAGCTAAACCCCTCTCGCATTGAGTCTTCCTGCGATATCGCCAACCTACGAAGACTTTCGTTGATGTTACGAAGACCTTCGTATATCGTCGAGGCATGAACAAGAAACGACCGACCGACGGCGAACTCGAAATCCTGCGCGTCCTCTGGGCGCGCGGTCGCTCGACCGTCCGCGAAGTGCTTGGCGAACTCGACCGCGATTCCGGATACACGACGGTCTTGAAGCTCATGCAGATCATGACCGAGAAGGGTCTGGTCGAGCGCGAGAAGCAGGGCTCCACCCACACCTACTGGGCGGCGGCCAGCCAAGAGGCAACGCAACGACACCTCGTACGCGATCTGCTCGACCGCGCATTCCCCGGGTCGGCGCAACGACTGGTGCTGCAGGCGTTGGCGGAGCGACCGGCCGAGCCGCAGGAACTCGCCGAGATTCGAAAGCTTCTCGACGAGCAGGAAGGCGGTGAGCCGGCATGATCGCCCTTCTCAGTGATACGACTGTCGACCCGCTCGCTTGGACGCTGATCCACTCGCTCTGGCAAGTCACCGCTATCGCAATAGTGACCGCCGGTGTGCTCCGCCTCGTCCCGCGGCAGAACGGTCGGCTCCGGTACCGGGTGGCGGCGTTTGCGCTGTTCGCCGCCGTGGCAACCTCGGTCGGGACGTTTACCTGGCTCAGCAGTGCTCACCCGGCCGAGCTCGCCACAAACGAACGGCTCGCTCGCTGGGAACGGTCGAACGTTGCGACCGACATCGCGGCGTGGACCCCACCGGCAGAGCTCACGCTTCCGTTTACTCTTCCCGACGAGCTTGTCGGACCGGGAATCGCTCCGTCAGTCGACCCGTCGACGGAACTCGCCACCTGGCCACGTTGGATCGCCGAACTGTGGATGCTCGGTGTCGCCTGCCTCGCATTGCGGCTCGCGTTCTCGCTCTACAAAGTTCGGACTCTCTATACGCGCGACCTCCGCCCCCTCCCGCTGTTTCATCGTGAACTGGTGCAACAGCTCGCCAATAAGTTGTGCGTGCGCGTGCCGGTTCGAGCGTTCGCCTCAGTGCGCGTGCAAGTGCCGCTCGTCATCGGTTGGTTGCGGCCGCGCATCTTGCTGCCGACGGGTGCCCTCCTCGGACTGACGCCCTCGCAGCTCGAAGCGATCTTGATTCATGAGATCGCGCACATCCGCCGCTTCGACTACCTCGTCAACCTGCTGCAAACCGCCATCGAAACGCTGTTCTTCTTCCACCCCGCTGTGTGGTGGATCTCCAATGCACTGCGCATCGAACGCGAACACTGCTGCGACGACGTCGCCTCCCTCGAGTGCGGCTCTATCGTCTACGCCCGCGCGCTCGCCTCTCTCGAAACCCTCCGCCAAGTAGCGCCCCGACCCGCGCTCGCTGCCACCGATGGCAGCCTCGTCGAAAGGATTCGTCGCGTGCTAACGACCCCAACTCCACGCTCGCCCCGCCCCGGAGCCGGATGGTTCTCGGTGCTGTTGATCACCACCATCATGGTTGGCCTCGGCCTACATGTCCGAGCCGACAACCCGTTTGCCGGAGCGGCTGAAGATCCGCTGACCAAGATCGAAGAGTCCTTGGATCCGCTGACCCTTGGTTCGCCGAACGCGTCTCCGGAGGACGTGGATGTCGTCGAGCTACCGGAAGACTTCTTCGATCTCCCCGGAGCCTTCTCCGGCGGTGGCGACCGAGTCACGATCGAGGCTTCAGCGGGAACAAAGTTCAGTCGCTTTCGCGGACGATTCCTCGATCCCGACGCTTTCGATTCGGGGCAATCAAGCGGCAACGTCACCGACCCCGCCGCCTTCGCTGTCCCCGGAAGCACGCGGTTCAGCGGTCTGAACGTTGGCCCCCCACGGTACGACGGTCCTTTCGATCCGGCGGCGAAGCCGACGCTCGATCCGACAAATGCAGCGTTTAACCCGTTCGACGTGCCGCGTTCGAGCTTGGGAACAGACCCGACAAACAAGAAACGCTTCCCCGACAACCCTGTCGAGACCAAGAACTCGCCGCTCTCGCTCGACCACGGCAAGGTGTTGTCGACGGTGAAGGACGGTCGTTACGTCGTGGTCTCCGGCAACAAGAACGTGACCGTCGGCGATCGATACGTCTTCTTCCGCGCGAGTCGATACCTCGGTCAAGGCACGGTCGTCAGTGGCGCTGACGACCTCGCGATCATCACCGTCGATCAAAGCGCCAAGGGTGGCGCGATCCGAGTGGGCGACGCCGTGGCCAAACTGCTGACACGGTCGGTGACTTTTCCTGTCGATGAATCGAGTGACCCGTCGACGATCGCCACCAAGAGTCTCGAGCAGTATCTCGAGTTCGCCAAGAAGCTCGACCCCGAGATCGTGCTCGACGTGCGTCCGGTGCTGTCGGCCGATCGCAAGTACATCACGCTCGACGTACAAGCGACGCCCGCGGCGAACGCCGGCCAAGCCGCGATCGACCCGGCCGGAATCACGTTGGACGTGCGGCCTGAGATCGCCCCGGACGGCGCGGGGATAACCCTCGACATCGATCCCGAGAGCGTTTCCGACAAATGGAAACACAGCGTCACGAAAATCCCGAACGGCGCGAAGCCAACCGCCGGCGGAGACATGACGATCGTCGCGGTCAAGAACGACGTCGACCTCGTCGTCGTGTCCGGCGGAAGCGAAGACGGCCTCAAGGTTGGCAGCTCACTCACGGTCTACCGAGGCGATCGATACATCGCGACCATCAAGATCATTCGCACCACTCCGGACCTCGCGGGCTGCCGCATCGTCAATACACAGCCAGACGGAATCATGATCGGCGACTCGGTTGACGTCACTTCCATACCCAAGAAGCAAAAGGTCGATGCGTTCCCGCACAAATCGGGCGTCGCCACCGTCAACGGAGTCAGCCCCAACGGACGGTTCGTCGGTTTGGACGATGGCGAGCAGTTCAAGGTCGGCCAGCAACTTTGGATTCGCCGAGGTAAGCAGCTCATCGCCATGGTCGAGGTACTCGAGTCAACGCCCGCCACAACGCGCGTCCGCCTCGTCAGCCCTGACCACAAGATCGAGATCGGCGACCGAGCGGTGTCGAAGGAGTCGCTCCTCCACCCGTCACAAACGAGTGACGACCCGGCGCCTTACATGCCGGGCAAGACTCGGTACCGAGTTCGCGCCGGGGATTCGCTGCAGTCCATCGCCGAGAAGCAACTCGGCAATTCGGACGCGTGGCAAACGATTCGTCGCATGAACCCCGACGCCGATACCTTGGACGTGGGACGGGACCTGTGGCTCCCGGCGAAAGCGACGACGCGACGCCGTTGAGTGAGCCTTTGTCGAGAGCATTGCCCGGCTGGGGTGAACTGGGTCGGGCTACTCTCGATCCTTCGTTAAGCGGATCAGAAATGCCATGATCTCGGCCACCGCCGGGTAGAGTTCTTCGGGAATCTCGCTCGCGAGTGGCAGCTGCGAGAGAAGATCCGCCAAGTCGTCGTCTTCGTTCACGGGAATATCGTGCTGTTCAGCGAGTTCTCGGATGCGCTTGGCGCACGCGCCGCGTCCCGACGCGAGCACGCGCGGCGCTCCGTCGAGTTCCGGTCGGTAGCCCAACGCGACGGCGAGTTCATCGGAAACGAGCGTGCGCTTCATGCTTGTAGATCCAATCTCGTGGCGTCGGTGATCGTCTGACGGGCCGCGGACGGGCGCCGGCGCGTTTGCGCAGTCGCCGTGGAGTGGTAGCCCGCTCGATCGAGCGCCTCCGTCAAATCGACCAACCCGTCGTCCACTTGCTGCCCCGTGATCGGATCGTCGACCACGAACTCGAGGGCGAGATCTCCACGTTCGGACGTCTGCTCAGCGTCGGTGTCGAGCCGCCCCCGCACCTCGACTCGGCCCAACGTCTTCGAATCGATGCTGATTCTAAAACCGAGGCCGTCGCCGTCTTCGTCGCGATCGTCCGTCACCGTCATCCGAAACGGAGTCTGGCGATCCGGGTGCGAGAACACGCCGCTGCCGAGAAACAGCGGCGGCTTATCATCTAATGAACCAAGGTCGAGCCACTGCAAGTACGCCAACGACTCGGCACGCTCCATCACTTCGCGTGCGACTCCTCGAAACTCGACGAACCACGGTTTCGACTCGAGATGCTCACGCTCGATATGCACGAACGTTTCGATGGCCCGCCATCGCGCCGTCGGTGAAAGATCACGAAGCGCGTCGCTCGCAAGGGTCTGCTGCGACGGCGAAGATCCCTCGAGGAGAAGTTCGACTCGTCCCTGGAGTGACGACGGACTCGGCAGCCCCGCGACACTCGATCGCAGCGATCCCAACGCCCCGCGAAGCGCGGCAAGCTCTGGATCGTGAGCAGAGAACATCCGAATCAACTGATCGATCGCCTGCGCCACCCGCGCCGGTAGCGAGAGCGCCACTCGATCGACCGTGCCCGAGACCAAGCCTGCAACCTTCACCACCATTCGCGAGGCGGCGTCGCGCTCCGGACCCGGTTCGAGGAACCGGTCGACGACGGACTGTAGAGCGGTACCAAGCGATGCGACCGGACGCTCGAGCACCCCGGCGTACAACGACTCGCCTCCGCGAATGGTCGCCGGTGTCACCGGCGCATTGTGAGCAACCAAGTCGGCGACCACGCGGGCGGATAACTCGGCGCGCGAGTCTCCGACTCGAATCCCCATCGACCGCAACATGTCGGCGGCGGGACGAAGGTCGACCTCGCTCTGGTTCGTTCCTCGGGCTCGCATCGCCGACGCCAGCACTCGCTCCAACGCGGCGGAATCCGACGGCGCCCGCACCGGACGGTCGTCGGTCGACGGTAGCGTCGCCTCGATGATCCGTAGCTGCGTCTCTGCGCCGATGCGAACGGCGCGCAGCCGGAGCTCGGTGCCGGGCGGATACGGTTCCGGGGCGACCAGCGAGGTGAGGTGATCGAGTAGTGACACCTCGACCTGGTAGGGCCCGGGAGAGACGCCGGACAACAGGCGAACGACTTGCGCCGCGATGACTTGGCCGGGCTCGGGCAATGGCGTCGCCGGCGGTTGGCCGCCGGCTCCACTATGTACGGCGGGCGGCGCGGTCGGCGGGAGTACGGGCGAGAGCGAGTTCGTCGAGTCGGCCATGGGATTCCTTCTACCCCCGATGTCGGCACGATCCGGACGCTTCTCCGGCAGGAATCCGTTACGATCGGAGTTGGTTCCCGCCCTCGTGAGACTCGCGCAACCGTTCGCAGGGCTGAGTTGCGAAGGAGCAATGCCCTTGGAGATCGTCCGCCGGTGGTTCCGCCGCCAATTCTCCAACCCCCAACTGGTCGTGTTGCTTCTCATCCTCGTCGCCTGCTTCGCGACGATTCTCTTCTTCGGTCGTATGCTGCTTCCGCTGCTGATCAGCCTCGTGCTCGCCTACCTGCTCGACAGCGTCGTCATGTTCCTTCAGCGCCTTCGTGCGCCTCGGCTTCCGGCGGTGATCATTGTCTATTCCGGATTCCTGGCCGCGTTCGTGGTCGCGGTCCTGATCATGGTTCCGCTCCTGACCGATCAAATTCGAGACCTGGCGAAGAGCGTCGGCAAGCTAGATGTCGAGGAGCTCGTCGACCGCGTGCCCGATGAGTTCTGGCAATTCCTCGGCGAGCCAGACCCCGACGACATCCAGCCCGACGAGGCCGCGCTGGAAACGCCTGGTAACGGTGGTGAGGAGCCTGACGCCCCCCCAGCTGGCTCGGAGGGCACGGATGCCAACCGACCCGAAACGGCGGACGGCGGCGAGCCCCTCAAGCCGGACGAGGTGGCCGCTGGCTCTGGCACCGACGCGAAGACGCCAGTGCAGTCGACCGACAGCGAAACCTCGCCGCAATCGGCGACAGAAGAGAACCCGACCGTCGAGGACGGGGCCGACCCGAATAGCACTCCGGCGCCTTCGCCCCGGGTACTTCTGAAGCGCAAGCTCAAGGGGATCCCGAACGACATCCAAAACTGGATGGTCAGCGAATACGACAAGATCGCGACCGGCTTGCTCGACCAGATCCCGCTGCTCATTCAGCTGCTCGTCTACGCGATTCTGATTCCGACGCTGGTGTTCTTCATGCTCAAGGACAAGCGTCAGATCCAACTCTGGTTCCAGCGCTTCCTCCCGCCCGAGCGCGACCTCGCCACGCAGGTGTGGCAAGACCTCGATCGCCAGATCGGGAACTACATTCGTGGGAAATTCTGGGAGATCCTGATCATCGGGGGCGCGAGCTACATCACGTTCGCTTGGTTCGAGCTGAACTTCGCGTTGTTGCTCGGAATCTCGGTCGGGCTATCCGTCGTGGTGCCGTATATCGGCGCGACCGTGATCACGCTACCGGTTGCCATCGTCGGTTACACACAGTTCGGCGCAACGTCGACGTTCGCATGGCTAATGGTCGCCTACTTCGTCATCCAAATCCTCGACGGCAACGTGTTGGTCCCACTGCTATTTTCGGAAGTGGTGAGCCTACACCCGATCGCCATCATCGCGGCAATCTTGCTATTCGGGGGCTTCTGGGGCTTTCTGGGTGTGTTCTTTGCAATTCCGCTGGCGACGTTGGTGCAAGCCATCATCAAAGCGTGGCCGCGCCCCAGTGACGAGCCAGCGGTGGAATCGAGTTGACGTCTCGTCGACGGCAACTCGACTCCTCCGCTCATGACTTGGCTCTTACTCGATGCGCAGCACGACCCCGCACAGATACTGCGATTCGGGGAACGTGACGGACACGGGGTGGTCGAGACCCTGGCTGAGCCGCTCGACGATCTGAATGTCGCGACCCGTGTCGAGAGCGGTATGAAAAATCATCTCCTGAAACGCTGCGGCGTCGACCGCTCCCGAGCAACTAAACGTGACCAAGGAGCCGCCCGGGCGCACCAGCTTGACGCCCAACAAGTTGATGTCTTTGTACGCGCGCATCGCACTTTTCACGCGCGAGCGTGAGGGAGCGAGTTTCGGCGGATCGATGATCACCGAGTCAAAACTCCGCCCCTCGTCCCTGAACCGACGGAACAGCTGGAAACAGTTTCCCGCGATACAGTCCTCGTCGGCGACCGAGTACCCCGCTCGATCCAAGTTGCGCCGCGCCGTTTCCAACGCCGAGACCGAAGAATCGGCCAGCGTCACCCGATCAGCGCCTTGCGCGAGCGAGTGCAGCGCGAAGGCGCCGGTGTAGCAGAACGCGTCCAGGACTTCTCCGGCGCCGGTGTGAGCCGCGGCCCGGCGTCGGTTATCACGCTGGTCGAGGTAGAACCCGGTCTTGTGACCGTCGGCGATATCGGTCAGGAACTCGAATCCGCCCTCGCGAATGACCAAGTCTTTGGGCGGGGCTCCGCCCCCCAGCAGCCCGTCGGGAAGGGTGAACCCCTCCTTTTCCTCCATATCGGCGTCGCCACGGTGCCAGATGCCGAGCGGCGAAAGCTCCTCGGTCAGCACGTCGACGAAGAGCTGCTTGCGCTGCTCGACCCCACGGGTCGTCATCTGCACCACGAGGTAGTCCCCGTAGCGGTCGACGATCAGCCCCGGGATCCCGTCGGCGTCCGAGTGGATCAGCCGATACGAGTCGGTCTCGGGGTCGACTGCGAGCCGCGACCGAGACTGAATAGCTCGGCGGATTCGTGCTCGCCAGAACTCGGCGTCGATCT
The DNA here is from genome assembly GCA_021776775.1 of Planctomycetota bacterium. GTDB lineage: Bacteria > Planctomycetota > UBA8108 > UBA1146 > JAJFFE01 > JAJFFE01. The sequence continues at coordinate 28,105 of JAJFFE010000173.1, forward strand.
CGACCGATTCGCCCCATTGGAAGACCCGAACCCGGATCTCGGAGGCAAAGTTGTAAAAACCTTGCCCGCACACACGTTCTTCGTGGTCGACCACTTGAACGACATCACCGTCCGCCGGCCCCCCCTCGACGCTTTTGACGGCGCCGGAGAAGATCCACGGATGGCGGTAGTAGACTGACTTTTCGCGACCAGGCGCGATGACAACTTTGGCATTCATGACCGCTGCTTCCCAGATTCGGGCCGGCGTGACAAGGGAAACCGATCGAACTCTTGTCAGCACCGCCGAGGTCTGTTGAAATCCCGGGCCCTGAACGCGCGGAAACAGCATGAACAGAGACCGATCTCCGATTCACGCTCCCACTGGGACCGAGCTGAGCTGCAAGAGCTGGCTGACCGAAGCTCCCTTGCGAATGCTCATGAACAACCTCGATCCCGCGGTGGCGGAAGACCCTGACCAATTGGTCGTCTACGGCGGCTCCGGTCGCGCTGCCCGGAATTGGGATTCCTACGAGGCAATCCTCCGCGCCCTCCGGACCCTGGAGGACGACGAAACGCTGCTCGTGCAGAGCGGCAAACCGGTCGGCGTCGCCAAAACCCACCCTATGGCTCCCCGAGTCCTGATCGCCAACTCCAATCTCGTTCCGGCGTGGAGCACGATCGACGAATTCCGGCGGCTCGAAGGCCTCGGCCTGACCATGTACGGGCAGATGACGGCCGGCAGCTGGATCTACATCGGGTCCCAAGGAATCCTCCAGGGCACCTACGAAACCTTCGTCGAGGCGGGCCGCCAGCACTTCGGCGGCAAGCTGAGCGATCGTTGGATCCTGACCGCAGGGCTCGGAGGAATGGGTGGCGCTCAGCCGCTCGCCGGCACCATGGCCGGCGCCTCGGTGCTCGCCATCGAAGTGGATCAGAGCCGCATCGAAAAACGGCTCGAGACCCGGTACGTCGACGAGTCGACCGGTGATCTCGACAAAGCGCTGGCACGGATCGAAGCCGCCTGCAAAGCCGGCGAGCCCGTTTCGGTCGCCTTGCTCGGCAACGCAGCCGACATCGTTCCCGAGTTGGTCAAGCGCGGCGTGACCCCTGACATGGTCACCGACCAGACCAGTGCCCACGACAACCTGCACGGCTACGTTCCGCACGGAGTGACGTTCGAAGACGCCGTCGCCCTGCGCAGTTCGAACCCAGAGCGGTACATCGCGCAGTCCATGGAATCGATGGCGGTCCACTGCCGCGCCATTCTCGATCTGCAGAGTGCTGGCTCCATCGCGTTTGACTACGGGAACAACCTACGCGGGCAAGCCAAGGAAGTCGGCGTCGAAAACGCGTTCGACTACCCGGGCTTCGTGCCCGCGTACGTACGGCCGCTCTTCTGCGAAGGCAAGGGTCCGTTTCGCTGGGTCGCCTTGTCGGGCGATCCAAAGGACATTCATCGCACCGACGACGCCATCCTCGAGCTGTTCCCCGACGACGAACCGCTCTGTCGCTGGATTCGCATGGCTCGCGAACAGATCGCGTTCCAAGGTCTCCCCGCCCGCATCTGTTGGCTGGGCTACGGCGAGCGTGCACGAATGGGGCTGAAGATCAACGAACTGGTAGCAAGCGGCGAGATCTCTGCGCCGATAGTCATCGGAAGGGACCACCTCGACTGCGGGTCGGTCGCCTCACCGAACCGCGAAACAGAGTCCATGCTCGACGGTTCAGATGCCATCGCCGACTGGCCGCTCTTGAACGCCCTTCTCAGCACCGCTTCCGGTGCGACCTGGGTGTCGATCCACAACGGAGGCGGAGTGGGTATCGGCAACTCGACCCACGCCGGACAGGTGATCGTCGCGGACGGCACCGCCGACGCGGCGGCGCGACTCGAACGCGTCTTGACCAACGACCCGCTGATGGGAATCCTTCGTCACGTCGACGCCGGCTATGACCACGCCGTCGACGAGGCGAAGCGGCACGGAATTGACATTCCAATGGAGGGACGATCGTGAGCGAAAAGGTCGAACTCCTCATCGAGAATTGTTCGCAGGCCCTCTTCACGGGAACACGTGACGAGGGCCACGATGTTTCCGAGGGAGTTACCATCGCGGTCGCCGACGGGCGCATCGTCGGGATCGGCAACAGTGACGAACTCGCGGGCCGATTCAAAGGGCTCACCGAGGTCGACGGCACCGGACGTCTCCTGACCCCCGGTTTTGTCGACTCTCACACCCACCTCGTCTTCGCCGGCGATCGCTCCGCGGAGTTCGCGCGCCGGTGCGCTGGCGCGTCGTACGAGGAGATCTCCGCGGCAGGTGGCGGAATCCGCGCCTCGGTACGCGCCACCCGCGCCGCCAGTGAAGACGAGCTGTTTCACCTCGCCGCGCAGCGCGCGGTCCGCATGTTGTCGCTCGGTACGACGACGGTCGAAGTGAAGAGCGGGTACGGCCTCGATCTGGACACCGAGCTTCGCATGCTCCGGGTCGCGCGACGACTCGACGAAGAGTTGCCGCTTCACGTGCTGCCCACCTTCATGGGTGCGCACGAGTTCCCCGACGAGTATCGGGAAGATCGAGACGGCTACGTCGATCTGGTCTGCGAGACCATGATCCCCGCCGTTGCCCAAGAGAAGCTCGCGCTGTTCTGCGACGTCTTCTGCGAAGAATCCGTCTTCTCGCCCGAACAATCAAAACGGGTGCTCGAGTGCGGAAAGCAGGCTGGCCTCAAGCCGAAGATTCACGCCGACGAGCTTGCCGCGTCGGGGGGGTCGACGGTGGCCGCTGAAGTCGGCGCGGTCAGCGCCGACCACCTCATGAAAACCACTGAAGAAAACATTCGCGCTCTCAAAGAATCAAACGTCGTCCCCACGCTTCTGCCAGGGACGACTTTTTTCTTGGGCAAAGAGCAATATGCTCCCGCCCGCGCGCTCTTGAACGCGGGATGCCCGGTCGCCATCGCGACCGATCGCAACCCGGGATCGTGCACCATCGAGAGCATGCAATTCATCGTTGGATTGTCGTGCCTTCGAATGGGAATGACTCCCATTGAAGCGTTCCGTGGCGCGACGGAGAATGCCGCGCTCGCTCTCGGACTGTCTGACGCCTGCGGCCGCTTGGCCGTCGGTCTGGCAGCTGATCTCATTCTGTGGGAATGCCCCGATCCCGCACGCATCGTTTACGAATTCGAAAACATCATCCCTCGAACGGTCTTTGTGGGCGGCCGTGCGGTCTTCGGGATGCAACTCGATCGTCGGAACAGGTAGATGTAGATGTCGAATTTTCGGGAAGCCGTCGATCGAGCTTTGCGCGAGGAACGCTGGGACGACTACGAAGAGATCTGGCTCGACGCGCTCGAGAGCAACACCAGCACCATCGCTGAGTTTCTCCGCGCCGCTCGAATCGCCACTGAAGCGGGGCAGGGCCCCAAAGTCGCATCGGTGCTATCACTCCTGATTCCTCAGGCTGATGGTATGCGCATCGACAAGAAGCGTGAGTTCTACGAAGCTCTGGTGACATGCTCACCGAAGAACCGGGACTTTCGCGATCAGCTGCTCGTCGTCTACAAGGAGCAGTTCGGTGACGCGCCCGGGTTTGACACGTACGTCAAGACGGCAGATCTCAAACGCACCAGCGACCCCGCCGCTGCAATCGAGAGCTTTTACAACTTGGTCAAGTACATGCCCGGTTCGTATGTGTACCACCGCTCCGGCTGGGGCATCGGTGAGATAACCGACGTCGATGGCGTCTCGGGGGTCGCAATCATCGACTTCAAAGAGAAGCCGGGACACCGCGTGCAAATCGACGCGATCCCCGACATCTGCGAGCAGCTTCCGAAAGACCACCTGATGGTCCTGCAGTGGAAGTCGCCGGAGACGTTGTCGGATCTACGTGACAACGACCCCGTCGAGCTGATCAAGAAGGTCCTTCGAACCAGCAAGAAACCGCTCGCCCTCGCCCGTATCCGCGAGAAGTTGCTCGGATCGATCGTCGCGACTGGATCGTGGACGAAGTGGTGGACCAAGGCTCGCAACCTGATCAAGAAAGATCCGGAAGTCGGCGCAACCTCGAGCCGCACCCCGGAGTACTTCCTACTCGAGGGACCCGAGGGGCTCGCGGCGTCGCTCGAACGGCGTCTGGCCAAGCAGCACCTCAAGCAACAACTGCGCATTCTGCGCGAAGCGGTCGAAGACGCGGAGACCGACGCCGAGCAGGACGCCGTTCGACCGTTCCTCGAGAAGCTTCCTGCCGCGCTAACCATCTCCGACGCCCCTCCCGGGGTCGCCCTCGAGTGCTTGCTGTTCATGAAGCACCAAGGAATCGATCTGACTGCGATGCCGTCGGTGCACGAAACGCTCGAACGGTCGGATCACCCCGGCGACGTCATCAACCTGCTGGGTCGCCAGGAGGATCAAAAAGAAGTGATCGACATGCTTCGCTCCGAGAGTGGCGAAGCGTGGGAGCGGATGCATACGGACCTGCTGCTGCGTGCGGACGATGCGCCGCGCCGGTACCTCGTCCAACTCATGTCCGATGAATCCCGCGAAGACGAAATCGACCAATGGGCCAAGGACATTCACCGGCTGCCGAAGAACGCTCCGCTGTTCTTCCTCTGGCTGGTGAAAAAAGTGGGCCTCGGCAACTTCGACATGATTCCTTCGCTAGCCGAACACCGAGGCATCGACCTGTATCTCAAGGGGTTGACGCTCCTCAACGACTTCTGCGTGCAGTCGCTCGAGAAGACCGATGCCATGCTCGAGCTGACGATCAAGCGCTACAAGCAACAGCTCGCCGGTCGACCGTACAAGGTTCTGATCGAAGTCACGTCGAACTCTGAAATCGCGGCGGTACGGAACGTCTACAAAGAGATCGACTCGTCCGCAGCGTTCTCGTCGAGTGCCAAACAGGGACTCTTGGCCGCCGTGCTGCGCGTGCAGCCAACGGTCCTCGTGTCCACTATCGACCGGACGACTACCGCGGCCAGCGACGACTCGGTCATTTACTCCACCGACTACGGGATCGAGAAGAAGCAGAAGGAGCTCGAAGAGATTCGAAACGACAAGCTCCCGGCCATTTTCAAGCTCATCGGCGAAGCCGCGGAGTTCGGGGACTTGAGCGAGAACGCGGAGTTCACGTCCGCGATCGAAGAGCGCGAGAACCTCAACCGGCGAGCGATGGAGATTCAGGGACAGCTCGACAAGGTGAGGCGTATCAATCCGAAAGAAGCGAGCACCGACTACGTCACTCTCGGAAGTCGCATCGCCATGACCGATCTCGGGTCGAACGAGCCGAGCACGTTCTCGCTGCTCGGACCGTGGGACGGTGGGCCACAGGATAACGTGCTCTCGTACATGTCACCGCTCGGGCGCGCGGTCATGGACAAGAAGATAGGCGAAGAGTTCACGGTCGCGCTTCCGACCGGCGAATCTGTCTACCGCATCGACAACATCGGACGCCACGGCGAACCGATGCCGGAAGCGAGTGGCCAAGTGGCCAAAGACTAGCGCTTACGCAACTGGCGGCATGAACGAGCAGAAGCACACGATCCGCTCCGGATCGTGTGCTTCTTTCTTTTGGTTCATCGCGCATCTGAGGGGCGAGGTATCGGCAGAGAGGGAACGGTAGCTCCGCTATCTTGTGGTTGTCACGACCATGAGACGGCAAGGAGGCTACCGTGTCCCGAGTAGAGTTTATTGAGCTGTTGGGGTCCTGGGAA
>JAJFFE010000174.1 GCA_021776775.1 Planctomycetota bacterium
GTGGGTACAGTCCCACAGTTCGCGTCACATCGTTTGCACGATGCCGCATCCGGCAGCGCGACCAAACGACGTTTCACGTTCGCCCATCAGAAGCCGCACCCAGCCCGGTACGGTTCAGGCAGCCCAGCGCGCACTTCTCATCGCCCAACACACATCCGCAAGCATCGGGCATCCTCGCTGCCCCTCGCCCCGAACAGAATCGGACACGCCCCGATGCGCTCCTCCCTCGTTCTCACGCGTGCTTGTTTGCCAACCCGCTTGCCCGCGACCAACCCCGCTCCCGTGCCTCATAGTCGGTGGCGAGCCATCGACTCGGCCATCCCCAACCCACTGGTGTTCGAGCCACGCCACGATGCGCTCGTCTTTAACCCTCGATAGGCACAAGAAAACCCCAGGGACCGTTCGATCCCTGGGGTTTGTCATTGGCTACGTAGTTCGAGTGAGGGCTACGGGCAACCAGCGAATGAATCACACGTCAACGTGTCGAGCGTTGTGTCAGCGCCGCAGCCCGGGTGCGGGCTCGGTAGCGGACCGGCCATGCTGAACAGCGTGTCGAGCATTGCGACCGGGTCGCCGATGTCGAGCATGCCGTCGTCGTTGGCGTCGCACGCGTCGTCGCACGTGATCGCAGCGCCGCCCGCGAACAAGAAGCTCAACATCGTGACACCGTCCGCGATGTTGAACGACGCGTCGCCGTTGCAGTCACCGCGCGAGAAGATGTCGAGCGCCACTCCACCTTCCGGGCCGGTCACGGCGAACGTGATCGAATCCGGCGATCCTGTCTTGAACAGGCCGAGCGTCGCGGTGACGGTCGTGGGGGCTTGGGTCGACTCGAACCAGTAGCTGTACATGGTTCCGAATCGCAGTGCGTTGGAGTTGGGGTTGGCCACGAACGTCTCGGGGCTCGACCACGTCACATCGCCGGAGCCGCTGGTGACGGTCCAGTCGGTGTTGTCGTAGATCTCGCCACTGTGGTAGTCGACGTCGTGGAAGCCTTCTCCACTGATTGCGCCCGTAGCAGGCACGGAGAACGAGCCCGCGCTGCGGTCCGAGTTGAGGTTGAAGATCGCGTAGTCGTAACGCCACGATCCGCCGAGGTCAGTCGCCTTCGATCCCACGATGAAGCGACCCTCGTCGGGAACGTCGACTTCGATGATCGTCACGTCGGGATCCGGAACGCCGGCGCCGAGGCCGTGGTCTTGCCAAGCGTAGATGGCGGGGAAGCCCTCTTGCATGGTGCCGGTCGGTGACAGGTTGAAGTTACCGAGCGTGACCGACATCGGCTTGTACGAGGCGTTGTTGAGGGCGTTGCCAGCCGCGGCGTCGTCGGGAGCGACGTACACGCCTTCCAGGAAGTACTGCGCGCCGGAGACGCTCAAGTCGCTTTCCGCAATCTGCAAGCGCTCAGAGATGACCGAGGGGCCGGTGCCCGTCGATTGACCGGGGTAGGTGCCGGTGAATCCGTTGCAGTCCGACCGCTTGCCGAGGATTCCTTGGCTACCGTTGAAGCCCGAACCGTAGACGTCCAGGCAGCCAGCGCCGAGCACGCTTCCGCCCTGTCCGTTACACGGGAGGCCGCAGCCCGAACCGGCCGCCGCGCCGGTGCCGTTCTTCAACCACGACTGACCGATCTGCTCGATGCGGCCGTCGCTGATTCGGTAGCCGTTCATGCCCAAGAGCGGCGTCGTGCCGCCCCACTGGAGGTTGGCGTCGCCGATGTTGCAGGTGAAGCTGCCGAGCGAGTAACCGCGGATGCCGCCCGACTGGCCCCAGTTGGTGATGCTGGTGCAGTCCGAGTAGGTGACGTCCGGACCGGAGATGCTCCCCGGGTCGACGGTCGTGAACTCGATCGTGTAATCGCCGGTATCGCCGGAAAAACCGGAGATTCGGATGTAGTACGTTTCCCCCGCCTGCGCGGTGATGGAGACCCCCGACTGCAGGCCGCACGTGTCGTCGTTACAGGCCAACTGATTCGCGGCCGTGCCGGGACAGTCCGTGTGGATGGAGAGCACGGTGTCGTAGCTGCTCCCACAGCTGCTCGCGGTCAGGAACACGTCTTCGGCGCCAACAGTAAAGACGTACCACCGGTCGGGAGTGCTACCGGCCGATCCGCAGGTGGCTTCCCCGTCGAGGGTGGCGGTGACCGTCGTTCCGGTTTCTACGGAGCCGTCGATGACCACGATCGCGTCGAGGCAGTCGTCGTTTGCACGCGCGACACCGAGTGATGAGACGAGCAGTACGGCGGGGAGTAGTCGTAGCAGTTTGCGCATCGGCGAAACCTCCTGCGGGTGAGAAATTGGATGAGCTGCGATTATCCGAGGAACAACGGGAACTTCCACCACTGGCCTCGTGATCTTTCACGATCCGATCTATCGTTTTGCGTGGACTGAGGTTGTCGCTTGGTTGACCCGGTCGCTGGCTCGTCTCACCAGGTGCATTGTCTGACAGAAGGGGAAGGGAGTGATCCATTTGTTCGCCATCCTCGTAGCGGCGGCGTGTTCGTTCGGCACCGGAGCCGATCCACAGCTGACCCACGGACCGATCTTGGGCGACGTCACCGCGACCAGCGCTCGAGTTTGGGTGCGACTCAGCGGCCCTGGAGAGTTCGTGGTCCATCTGGATCCTGAGGGCGACGCTTCGACGGAAGGCGCCTCGGTCAACGTCTCGTCTCGCCCTTCGAGTGACGGTTGTGCGGTCGCTCATTTTCGCAGCCTGCGACCGGGTGTTCGTTACCGCAGCCGTGTGACGACGGCATCGGGCGAGCCTCTGGCGAACCATAAGCCGGTGGAGTTCCAGACCGACCTGGCCGAGCCGACCGCCATCCGTTTGATCTTTGGATCGTGCGCCGCTGGGACTCTCAAGGCGAGCTTCATCGATCGGCACGGGAAGACGCACTTCGAGCTGGAGCCGTTGTAGCTGCTGGTTCGTTGGACGCTGCTGTCAGGGCGCGAAAAAACCGGGCACGAAAAAACCCCTGCCTCGCGAGTTGCGCGGCAGGGGTTCGTTCGAATCAAGTGGCTAAGACCAGCCGTTCGATTCTTCTTCATCGCGTTGCGCTTCGATGGTGAGCTTGGCCCACGGGATTGCCTGTAAGCGTGCTTTCGCGATCTGCTTGCCACTCTTTTGGCAGATACCGTAGGTGCCGTTGTCGATGCGCTCGAGTGCTTCGTCGATTTCACGGACCACTTGAGCTTCGTTCTCCATCAGGGACAGGGCGAATGCTTGCTGGCTAGCGCTCGAGCCGAGATCGGCCTCGTCACCGGCCGCGCCGTCGAGGTCGCCGTTACCGAATGAGTTGAGCGACGAGAGGTCGCCCGTTGCGATAGCCCGCTTCTCCAGCAGCAAACTGCGGAAGAAATCGAGGTCCTTCTTGTTCAATTTACGAGTCATCGAGATCCTCGGGTCGCAGAGATCCTGGTTGCGCAATCCTGCTCGACCGCGCGCGGTGCGCGAGCAAGCGCCAGTTCAGCGGGCGGAGGTCGCTCCGCGCCTGCCGTGCGGACCGCCGCGCACAATCTCGAAACTCCAGGACTGCGAATTCGCGGTCCCCTACGAGTTCCGAGCGAACCTCACCCAGAGCGAGATCGTCCAAGGACGAGCGGGCGAAGCGGCGGCCGGTCTGTGTATCGGGTGCTGAGAGGTGTTCAATCAGTCGGATCCGGCTCTTTTTCGGAGCCCCTAGAATCCGAGCGGGCCACGTTATAGGGGCGGTCCCTCAGCGGCGCAAGACCCTCCCGACAAACCTCCGAACCTCACGGCGTGAGGACCCTCTTTAGAATTTCTGTATTCTTCTTCATTGTCGAGAGATACGTCTCTCCGGACGCGAGGGATTCCGCGTCCATGAGCTCGGCGGGGGAGACCGTGACGCTCTCCAAACCGAGCTCCTCGCGGACTCGTTTCTCGATGGCGGGAATTGGCGTCGACTCCCACACCAGGAATTTGGCCGGCTTCTCTTTGAGGCTCGCCGCGATCTCGCCGAACGTGGCGTCGGCGGGCATGACGTCTGGGTCCAGGTCGAGATTGACCATGCGCCAGCCGTACCGCTTCGCCGGGTAGTTGTACGCGGGGTGCGATGCGTAGACCCAGACTTGGCTCGCGTTCTTGGACGCAGCCTTTAGCAGCAGGTCTAATTCCTTCAGGTCCAGGATCAAGCTCTCCAGCCCGGCCGTGAACGCGTCCGCTTGGTCGGGGCGAATGCGCGTCAGCGCGCGCTCGATGGCGGTCGCCTGCTCGATAGCGAGGTTCGGATCGAGCCAGGTGTGGCCGTCGAGACCCTGATGCGTGTGGTCGCCTTCCGGGCCGTGGCTATGCGTACTCTGCGTCGAGAACTCGATCCAACTGTCCTTGAATCCGTCGGCGGTGCGGACCACTTTCGATTCCGGCAGGGTGACCTTGTCCGCCCACTTCTCGAACTCGGCCCCGTTGAGCACGATCAAGTCGGCCGCTTGGTACGCGGCGATCTCGGCGTCTCCAGGCATCCAGAAAATGGCGTCGGCATCATCGGGAACCGGGCACGTCACCGTGGCCGCGTCGCCGGCGATGCGTTGGGCGAAGTAGGTTGTCGGATAGAAGCTAGTGTAGACGTTGGCGGTACCGGTCTGGGGCAGCGTGACAGTGATAGATTTCGATCCTGTCCGAGAGCAGCCGGCGAGCGAGACGGCGATGACGAGCAAGTTGAGCAAAACGATGCGCAGCATGATTCTCCTAGTTAGCAGTGCGGCTTAAAACAGGAGACCCTGTCGGATCGCGACAAACGAAGCCAGCGCGGCGAGTCCGGCGGCGAAGATGACGCCGACCACAACCACGATCAACAGTTCCACGGTCAGCAGCCGGACGATCATGATGCGGCTCGCACCGATCTTGATCAACGTTTCGATTTCACGTTGGCGTACTCGCACTGTGAGCAGGACGACGAGTGCGATGAACAGGCAGGTCGCCGCGGTCACCAGAATGAGATTGGCGTCGAAGAATTTCTTGGCCTGAAAGACGAAGTCGAGCAGCTCTTCGATGCCTTCCTCGGGCAGCAGCGGTTGTACCGTCTTCGACGAAGTTAGTCGCGCTTTGACGATGGTGAACGACTTTTGATTTCGTGGCAGTACCACCATGGCGGTCAGGGGAAAGTCGTCGGTGCCGCCGTGGAAGTGGAACGACTCGAGCGTCGCCTCGGTGATCTCGTTGTACTCGACGACGGCCGCGTTGCCGGCGACGTGTCCGTCGCCTTTGTCGAGAACCCAGTCGGGGTTGCTCTCGATGTCTTGGTGCCCGTGTCCGATCCCGGAGATGATCCACGCGGTCTTCGTGTCGACGAAGACGCCGCGATCGTCCGCGGTACCCGACTGTTCTAGAATCCCGGCGATTCGCATGCGAAGCGGATAACTTGCCGCTAAGTCGTACAACCGCTCGGTGTCCGAGATCACGTAGTCACCCGGCGACAGCTTCAAGTCCGCTGCGACACGGGAACCGATCGTCGCATCGCCGAGTTTGAGCGGAAGCGTACCGGCTGCGAGTTGGAGATTCCGAAATCCGAAGTATTCGAGACTGGTCCCAACGACGGGATAGCCCTTGGCGGAGTGACGGACGTACAGCGGTATGGTCGTGCAAAGATCGGGGGTGGCGATCGACGCGCACTCCTTGGCAGTGATCAAATCCTTGGTCTTGCCCTTGAAGTAGAGCGAACTCATGAGCAGGTCGAAGCGGCTTCCTTTTGCTCCGACCAGGAGCGGTGTGGTGCTGGCCCGCTTCGTCAGCGTCTCTTGGTAGTGCGCGACCAGTATCTCTACCGCGAAGGGGAGGAAGGTCACTAGCGCAATGCAGCACGCCAAGATACCCGAGCGTAACCAGTGGTAACTCACGTAGCGCCACGCCAGGAGTAGCGTCGATTTCATGGCGTCTCCGATTCCGGCGCGTGGCTCGAAACTCGAAACTCCGCAAAGTCGATGACTTCGTCGAACCGTTCGATCAAGGAGTGATCGTGCGTCACCATGACCAGCGTGGCGTCGTGTCGCTCGACCTCGCCGATCATCGTGTCGAGGATTTCCGCGGTCGTCTTCGGGTCGAGGTTGCCGGTCGGTTCGTCGGCGAGGATCAAAGCTGGCTGGGTGACGAGCGCACGGCAGATCGCCACACGTTGGCGCTCACCCTGGGAGAGCCGGCGCGGCCGACGGTTGAGGTACCGGTCGATGCCGGTTCGCTTGGTCAGCATGGAGAAGTGCGCTTCGTCGACTTTGCCTAGAGACGGCGCCAGCATGAACGGCAAGAGGATGTTCTCCCGCACGGATAGATGCTCGAGTAGCTCGAACTCCTGGAACACGAGTCCGATTCGCTCCATGCGCAACCGTCGTCGCCGAGAGTCAGGGACGTCTCCGAGCACGGTGCCGGCGACGGTGATTCGGCCGGCGTCGGGAGCGAGGATCCCCGCGAGCAGGTGTAGTAGCGTTGTCTTCCCGGATCCCGAGGGGCCGATGATCGCGGCCTTGCGGTGCGTGGCGATACGAAGGCGCGGGATCGCGAGTTCGTACTCGTTGCCGGGGTACCGGAACAAGAGGTTCTCGACATCGACCGCAGTGTCGGTCGTTTCGCCGGTGGCCGGGGACATCGGAATCCGTTTCGTTCCTACAGCGGCGCCGGCTGCTTGCGAGGTGGGGTCGAGTTGGGTTTGCCCGGGACCGACGACTTGGCGTCAGCGGATCCAGCGTCGTTAGATCCGGATTCGTTCGCTTCACTGCTTCCCGGCGCACTGCCTCCCGGAACAGTACTGCCAGACGGCGGGCTACTCCCGGTGCCGTCGGGTTGCCCCGTACCGTCGAGTTGCCCCGTACCGTCGGGTTGCCCAGTACCGTCGCCGCCGCCGATGCGTTTTTGGCTCCTCAAGTCGACGGAAACGATGCGCCACTGCGTGGCGTCGCCGCGGACTCGGTAGCGCGCCTGGTACTCGTTCGTTCGCCAGTGGCTGTGCCCCCAGTGCGAGACGGTGCCGAGGACTCTCCAGCGGCAGTCGATGTCGAACTCGGGTTGCTCGGTATCCGTAGCAAACTCGACATCGGATTCGAGAATTTCTACGCCGCGCACCCGACTCAGCGCACCGCCTTCTTCCTGCACGATCAAGCTCTGGTAAACCTCGTTGTAGACGGTATCCAAGAACCCGTCATCGACGCTACGGGCGAGCGCGTCGTAGATCTCGTCTTCGGTCTTGTAGTCGAAGGCGCGGTAGACGTTCCGATGCAGCGCTTCGAAAATGATCGCAGCCTGCTCCGTGTTGGGCAGTCGTAGCTTCGATTCCCAGAGCGGCGTGATTGCGATGACGCCGAACGGGCTGAGCAGCGTCGCGGCGAGGCAGCCCGTGACGATCGCTCCCCACGCCATCCGGCGAGGTGTCTCCCGGGTGTAGAACAGGGCGGCGCCGACCGCGACCAACCCGAAGATGATCAACGACGTCAGCGGAACCTGCCACATCGGGGGCGCCTGCGTCAGTACGCGCGTCGCTCCCTTGCGGGGTAACGACGGACGGTGCCAGGTGACGCCCGGCTCGGCGGGATAGAACTGATAGAACTGGCCGGTGGTGTCGTACTCGAAGCTCGCCTCGATGAACGCGAGCGGCCACGACGGATCCGAGCGATCGTATCGATCCCAGCCCACGGCAACTTGTCGTGGCAGCCCCTTGGTTCCGAATTCGAGGATTACCGAGACAAAGTTGACGTAGTCGTTTTCCTCCCACGCCTCTCGGAACTCGAGGTTCGCCACCACCGGGCTGACGCGGACTCCGTCGACGAGCACGGTGCCGTGTTCGCCGAAGAACGCCCTCAGCTCGGCGTCTGCCGACTCATACTCCTCGTCGCTGAATTCCGGGATGAGATCGGGGCGGTGCTTAAACCAGTGCTGGTACTGCGGCTCCTTGATGTGGACCCGCATCTCCAGCTTTTCGGTGTCGAGGTGGTACTCGAACGACACATCGGGCGGGTCGTGCCGGGTCTCGGACCACGATGCGCTACACAGAGCAGCGAGCGCGGTGACGGCGACGGCCATGAGGAACACTGGCGACTGTTTCATACGGCGAAGGGTAGTGCTCTCGTGCCCGAGACGAAAGAGAACTGTGTCAGACCGTCCGTCGAGTTCCGGGAGAACGAGCCCAGGGTGGACGGTGTGGTCGGTGTCTGCTGGCTTTCGGCCGGGGTAGCCGACCTGGGCACAAAAGAAAGTGCACAGAAAAAGGGAGCACCGAGTCCGACTCGGCGCTCCCTCGTTCGTTTCGATCGTGGCCGCACCTCTACAGAATGATGGTCGGCTTCTTCTTCTTTTCGGCTTCCTTCTTCTTCTTGAGCTCTTCCGCCCACTCGAAGAGGACTTCGACTTCCTTGGCGCCTCGACGCAGCTTGACCTTCTTGCGCGCCTCGCCGCCAGCAATCGCCCGAACCAGCCCGCGGCGGTTCTCGATCTTGGCGCCGTCGATGCTCAGGAAGATGTCACCCGACTTGACGCCAGCCTTGGCGGCGACGCCGTCCGGCACGAGCTCGTCGACCGTGACTCCGTCGAGGAATACGCCCATGCGTCGTCCACCACCACCGCCGCCGCGTCCGGTGCGAATGTTCTCCCGCGACAACTTCTTGTCGAGGTTGGCGACACCGAGCGCGGCCAGGGCGACCACGGTTGCCGAGTGCTTCATGTATTCCGGAATCGCGAGATCGTACGTGTCGAACTGCGTGTGGATTCCGTGTCGCCAGTCCGCGCGACCCTCTTGTGTCCAGAAGAAACCCGGTATTCCTTTTTGCAGGAACGAAGCGTGGTCGCTACCCGCGCCCGACGAAAGCTGATCGCTGACGTCGATCCTAAACGGCATGTCTTTGTCGAGCTCCATGACCGGTGCGAACACCTTGCGGAAGTCCGGCTCCATCTCGCGCGTCGAGTTGATCGCGGCGATCGCGTTCGGTCCGCCGTCGTAGACGAACACACCAGAGATCTTTTCGAGTTGATCCGGGTTGCGATCGATCCACGCGCGCGAGCCGAGCAAGCCTTGCTCTTCGCCACTCCATAGCTGGAACTTGATGGTGCGACGCGGGCGGACGCCCGCTTCCATGAGGAGGCGCGCCGCTTCCATCGCGACTGCGACTCCACAGCCGTTGTCCGTGGTTCCGGTGGCGCCGTCCCACGAGTCGATGTGGCCACCGATGATGACGCACTCGTCCGCAAGGTCGGTGCCGGGGATTTCGGCCGTAGCGTTGTAGTAGACCGCCGGACCCTCTTCAAAGTGGTTGCGAATGTCGAACGTCAGCTCGACTTCTTTGCCGGCGTCGATGTGCTCTTTGATCTTGTTCCACTGTGTTTGCAGGAGCGTGATCCGCGGCACGGTGGGAAGATCGTCGAAACTGCGAGGCGAGCGTCCGCCGATGGTGATGTACTTACCGCGGCTTGCGGAAATGAATCCCGCGACGCCTGCGTCGCGGAGGAAATTCTGGACTTCACGACCCTGTTGCTGCGCCGCGCGGCCGCGTCGGCCCGCTTGCCGGCTGTTCAGGATCCACGCGCCTTTGTAGTCTTCTGCCTTGACGCCTTCGAGCGACGTCGGGGCCAGCATGGCCTTGCCCGAAACTGCGCCGCGCGTACCCGCCGACCAGGCCGGCGTTCCGAACTCGAGCTTGAGTTCTTCGGGTGCGGTCATCTTGCCGTGCCACGGGCCACGGTTGAACTCGACCGGGAAGCTGCCAGCTTCTTCCAGCTTGGCGTTGGAGAGTCCCCACTTTTCGAACTCGGCCTTGGCCCACTCACACGCTTTGATGTCGTTGTCGGAGCCGGTGAGGCGAGCGCCGATGTTGTTCACGAGGTAGTCGAGGTGATCCATCACCTGATTGTCTTCGCGAGCGACTTTGATCACTTGGTCGGCGGCGGTCGGTTCGCCCGCGAGCAACGCGGGCGCGCTACCGAGGCACATCAGCAGGACGACGAAACTGCGCATGAGGTGGTCCTTCGGGTCATGTTGTGCCGCGCGGCCATGAACGGCTGGCGGCGTCAGTGGTCAGTCATCTCAAAGGTCGCGCGCCCAAATCGGCGGCACTCACTTCTCCAGAATCAGGTTATTCTCCCAGCAATCACCCCTGAGTTCCAAGGCGCGGGGGTGAGGTGGCCGCTCCGTTGGGTTGAATGGCCAGCGAGGCGGATTGGCGGCTGTAGTCGCAACCATGCTGTATTACGGAGAGTAGGGCACAAGTGATCGGCGTTCGACTGAAATGGATCTTGGCCGCGCTGTTCTTGGCTCTGCCGACCGGCTGCGCGCACCGGGTTCTCACCGGGGTCGACGTCCTCGTCGAGACTCGGTTCGCCGCCCTCGAAGGACAGCGCGTGGCGATCCTGACGAACCGGACCGGCCGCAGTTCCACCGGCCGGCGAACGATCGACCTCCTGCACGAGGCGCCGGGGGTTGATGTCGTGCGACTGCTTTCGCCAGAGCACGGGTTGTCGACTGACCGGGAAGGCAAGGTCGGTGACGCCACCGATCGCGATACCGGGTTGCCGGTCTTCAGTCTCTACGGTGAGACTCGACGTCCAACGGCTGCGATGCTCGCCGACATCGACGCGGTCGTCTTCGACGTGCAGGACATCGGCGCGCGCTTCTACACCTACATCACGACCCTCGGCTACCTCATGGAGGAGTGCGCGGTGCACGGTGTTCGCGTGTTGGTGCTCGATCGCCCCAACCCCATTGCTCCCGCCGGAGTCGACGGTCCCAGCGCCGACCTCGATCGCTTGGACTTCATCGCGTATCGATCAATCCCGGTGACTCACGCACTCACCGTCGGGGAGCTTGCTCGCTGGTTCAATGCCGAGTTCGACCTGGAGTGTGACCTTCAGGTCATCGCCATGACGAGATGGACCCACGCCATGTGGTGGGACGACTGCTCACTGCCGTGGATAAACCCTTCACCCAACATCCGCAACGCGACTCAGGCGCTCCTCTACCCGGGGCTCGGGCTACTCGAAGCGACGAATCTTTCCGTCGGCAGAGGAACGGCGTCGCCGTTCGAGCGTATCGGAGCGCCGTGGGTCGATGGTCTCGAGCTCGCTCTAGAGCTCAACCGCCAGAAACTGCCCGGCGTTGGCTTCACACCTATTGTCTACACACCGACGGCCAGTGTTCATGCCGACCAGCGGTGTGAGGGAGTGTCGATCACGGTGGTCGATCGAGAGCTGGTTCGTCCTGTGGTTCTCGGGCTGACGATCGGTTGGGTCCTCGAACACCTCTATGCGGACCAGTTTGAAGAAGCGGGGATCATGCGATTGATGAAGAATCAACGCGTCATGGATTGGTGGCGGCACACTGACGCCCCCCAAGGCCGACATCGTTACCCACTGTTCGATCGGCCATCCTGTTGGCTGCACACCGAATGGTTTGCTAGCGTCTGGCGCTTCGAGAAGAAGACACGGCCGTATCGGCTCTACCCGTGAGAACACGTTCCGGCCGCACCTCTACCGGAGCAGCTTGCTCAGAGCACGGTTGAGTCGTTCGAGCTTGGCATCGATCGTCATGGCCCAAATCTCTTCGTCGGTGAATCCTCGTTCTGGGAACTGATTCGACGAGATTCGCGGCGTCTTGAACTCGAGCTTGGTGACGGTCTCTGACTTGTCGTTCGACTTCCGACGTTGCACTTGTATCTCGAGCGTCTTCGGATGCGGAGCGAGGCGAGCGTTTCCGATACGGCGTCCCAAGCCCGTCTTGTAGTTGCTCACATAGTGCGCCGTGAGCGTGCAATCGACGAACGACAGCCCCAGACCCAACGCCTCGAGTTTCGACCGGTCCGCGTCCGAACAGTTGAGGAGCATTCGTGCGGCCAGTGTTTCGTGCGCGGTGCGAGGCAATCCCCCCTCCCATGAGATGACGATCACCGGGGTCGCGCGCAGACGTTCGCGCACCGCCGCCGAGTCCGGGTGGTTCGGATAGCGGTTGACGAGCTGCCCGAGCCGAAGGGCGTTGCCGCTGGATTCCAGGCCGGTGAACGGGTCTGGAGGGGGAGCTTCATTTCCCACGCCAACTCGCGGAGCGGAAACCGTCGGTACTCCTCCGTCTGGCGACGTAGGCTGCACGTCGTCTCGCGTTTGTGAGTCAGCGAATCGTATAGCGCTGCCGTCGCCGCGTGCCGATGGGTTGTTGCGAAGCGCGGCTCGTCGCTTCTTCTCCCGAATTTGCTCTCTTCGTTCACGGTCGGAGAGGCTGGAACCCTGCAGGTCGTCGCCGGCGGCGACCGTCGGATCGATGTTCGGGGTGCGTCTTCTTGACTCGGGCGGGGTTGTTGCCCCGGCGTCCGATTGAGTCACGGTCGTCGTGTCATCGGTTGGCTTGATCGCGACCTGGTAGACGACGTAGATCACCACGAACAACGCCGAAAAGACGATGAGCGTTACGACCAGGAGTCCCGTTCCCTTGGACCCGCGACGAACAGTGGCTCGGGGTGCGCCGCGTCTCGAAGCGGGTGGCGTCGCGGGACTCGCGTGTGGCGGCTGCTGATCAGGGCTCGTGGTTGAAGGTGTGACTGCCGGCGGCGGGGTACTCTCAAGCCGAGGCGGCGTCTTGGCCGGGATCGTGGCTGGGTCGTGAAACGTCGCCTGAAGCGGGCCGAATGCCAACGTCGCGCCGTGGTGCAGCGCGGTCTCGGACTTAATCTTGTCCCCGTCGACGCGAACCCCGTTCGAGCTGCCGAGGTCTTCCACGTACCACTGTCCATCGCGCCGTGTGAAGCGCGCGTGGCGCTTGGACACGCGATCGTGCCGGATCGGAAGGTCGCAATTGACGTGGCGACCCAAGACGAGGCATGTGCCTTCGAGGACGAGAGTCGGTAGGTCGTCGAAGTGGAGTTCAGCGTTCATGGCTGGAGTTTAGCTGTATGGCGCAGCGATTCCAGAGAGATAGACGCGATAGCTACTCGAGCAGCCGATCGGCTAAGATTCGAAGCTGAGAGCTGGCTGTTCCTCGCATGATCGCGCCGTCGTCGAGGCCACGCGCAAAGTTTGCAAATGGATTGTCGTCCAGATTGATGTCGATGAGCGCCGCTCCGGACTGTACGGCCAGACTCGCCGCGCGCATCGGGAGGCTTGTCGATCCCGACGTTCCGATGAACACGATGACGTCGCAGTCGGCGGCCGCGCTCTCCGCCGTCGACGAGCGATAGAGCTCTTCTTCGTAGTATTCATCGAACCAGAGGACGTGCGGTCGGGTCGGGGAGCCGCAATCACACTGCAACCGCTCCATGATCCCGGTAGGAAGCGGTTGCTCGCGGTCGATCGCGGGTAAGTCGATGGGCATGCGCAGGAGTTGATCGCCCCGGCACCGCTTTGCACACCGTCGGTACTCGATATTCCCGTGGACCTCGCACATGCGCGACGGCGTGTTCCCCGCGCGAAGGTGCAGGCCGTCGACGTTCTGAGTGATGAGTGTGAAGCGATCGCCGAGTGCGTGTTCGATATCGACGATGAGTGCGTGTCCCGGGTTGGGAGCCGCCGCGCGACAGACGCCGAGCCGGTAGAGATACCAGCGCCACACTTCGCCCGGCATGGATCGGAACGCGCTCAGCGTCGCCATCTCTTGCGGGTGGTACTCACGCGCACCGACCGTCCAGTATCCTTCGGCTCCGCGGAACGTCGGGATGCCGCTCTCGGCCGAGATACCCGCGCCGGTGAGGATGACCAGTCGCCCCTGCCGGGCGCGTTCGATGAGTTTGGTGGCGTCGTTGGACATGGAGTTCTCCGGCTGTTCGTGATGGTCGACTGACGATAGGCTGGCCGTTGTAGGTTGCAAGCGACAAACCGATCGGAGAGCGCGTATGGCGGGCAAGCAAGGTCACGCTGTCGATGACGACGGCGTCGCGCGGTGTTGGTGGTGTGGGGCGGATCCGCTTTATGCGACCTACCACGACCGCGAGTGGGGATACCCCGTCTTCGACGATCAGCGGTTGTTCGAGAAGATCTGTCTCGAAGGATTTCAGGCCGGCCTCTCTTGGATCACCATTTTGAGAAAGCGTCCGGCGTTTCGCCAAGCGTTTGCCGACTTCGATCTGGAAAAGGTCGCCCGTTTCAACAGTCGCAGCGTCGATCGATTACTGAAGGACGCCGGCATCGTTCGCCACCGCGGCAAGATCGAATCGACCATCAACAACGCGCGCCGCGCGATAGAACTGGCCGAAGAGCGTGGCTCGTTGTCCG